>DATGHJ010000086.1:0-7104 GCA_035308085.1 Trinickia sp.
GCGACGCACTGATCATTTTGACGGACCAGCGCGGCCTGTACACCGCTGATCCCCGAAAGGACCCGAGCGCAACGCTCGTCGAGCAGGCGGATGCGGGCTCGCCGGAGTTGGAGGCGATGGCGGGCGGCGCGGGATCGAGCATCGGTCGCGGCGGCATGCTAACGAAGATTCTCGCCGCGAAGCGCGCGGCGCACAGCGGCGCCGATACCGTGATCGCGAGCGGCCGCGAACCCGAAGTGCTCGCCCGGTTGGCCGCTGGCGAGGCGATCGGCACGCAATTGATCGCGCGAACGGCGCGCATGGCCGCCCGCAAGCAATGGATGGCCGATCATCTGCAGGTGCGCGGGCATGTCGTGATCGACGACGGCGCGGTCGAGAAGCTCACCGTAGGCGGCAAGAGCCTGCTGCCGATCGGTGTCGTGGACGTGCAGGGCGCGTTTGCACGCGGTGAAGTGATCGCGTGCTTGAACGCCGCGGGTCGCGAAGTCGCACGTGGGCTCACGAACTACAGCAGCGCCGAGGCGAAGCTGATTCAGCGCAAGCCGAGCACCGAGATCGAGTCGATCCTCGGCTATATGCTCGAGCCCGAACTGATCCATCGCGACAATCTCGTGCTCGTTTGAACCGAGCCCTGCGGCCGAGGCAAAAAAGCGCGCCGATCGACAGCGGGCTTTTTTGTGGTCGCGCGGGAGCGTATCGCGCGTCAGCGGATCGCGTCCGCGGCAGTACGCCTCAAGCGGATGTTATTGACGATTGTCTTTGCCGAACCGGTCGGCATCTTGTTCGCGCAGAAGTAGTCCTGATAGAGCGACGCCTGGTACGCATTCAGGTTGCCGTTCTCGATGCGCTGCCACGGGTTCGCCACGGTGCGGTCCCAGCCGTCGTGGTCCGCGTTGAGTCCCGCGTAGAGGCGCCACTCGTAGGTGTCGCAGCGAATCCCTTCGTAGTTGACGTTGCGAGCGCCGGCAGGGCTCGTCACCACTATCGTGTAGCGCACGACGCCGTCCGAACCCACCGTCAGCGACTTCGAATCGACCGAGAATATCAGAGGCGTGTTCTGCGAGACATCAATCGGCAGCAGATCGCCCGCTTGCGGCAGCGGCGGCAAGGTGTCGACCTTGTTTTCGACCCAGTTCCCCTTGCGGTCCAGCAGGTAGGTGAACGCGCTGTCGTCCTTGTTGCTGGGCGTACTCGAGCAGGCCGCCATTAGGGCGCCGGCGGCGGCAAATGCCGCGGCGAGAGCAATCGCTTTCAATATGACATCCTCGAAAAAACGGGCGCGATACCGTGTGACCGGCTCAGCGCCCGCGGTTGCGGCATAGGCGTGGAAAACGCCGCCGCGTGTCGATTAGCCGCGCAGAACGCGCGTTTGCTCGTCGGAAGGTTCGGCCGACAGGCAATCCGAGCCGTCTTCCGAGCCTATCGAGTTGACCGTGCCGACAGATTCCACAGTTTCGATCGTCGCTTCGATCGTTACCTGCGTGATCGTCCCCATTGCGGACGCCGTTACCGACGCCGCGACGCGCGGATACCGTTGCCCGTGATGCCCGCGCGGCTTTTCCGCGCGCGGCGCCGGACGGCGCAGGAACCGCGACAACTCTGTCAACGCCAACTGATACACATCTCTCTTGAACTCGATCACCGCGTCGAGCGGCACCCAGTACTCGTTCCAGCGCCAAGCGTCGAACTCCGGGTGATCGGTTGCGCGCAAGCAAATGTCGCAATCGCGTCCGACCATCCGCAGCAGAAACCAGATCTGCTTTTGGCCGCGGTAATGACCGCGTACTTCACGCTTGATGAACTTGTCCGGCACCTCATAACGCAACCAATCGCGCGTGCGACCGATGATCTTGACGTGCTCCGGAAGCAAGCCGGTTTCTTCGTGTAACTCCCGATACATCGCTTGCATGGGGGTCTCACCGTACTTGATGCCCCCTTGCGGAAATTGCCAGGAATGTTCACGCAGCCGCTTACCCCAAAACACCTCGTTGTGCGCGTTCAAGAGGATGATGCCGACGTTCGGGCGAAAGCCTTCACGATCCAGCATACAACCACCTTCGAATCCTTTAAAATTGCTTTGATTATAAACAGATAATGGGTCTTACGCACCGCCATGCACCAGGAAGGGCCGAATTGCAGCAAGGTGCATGCCGCCAAGTGACTTAAGATTTGTCTGGCGATCCGGCGAGCACGGTACCGCTGACCTTGTCTCATATGGCTCCGTAAAGCTGCTGCGACCCTATCACCTATACTCATACGTTCTACTTCTTGCGGGCGGCTCGCTCAGGGCCGCCGTTTTTGGAAAATTCTGAATGAAAGCCTCCCGTTTCTTTATTGGCACCCTGAAGGAAGCTCCGGCCGACGCCGAGATCGTCAGCCACAAACTGATGGTGCGCGCGGGGATGATCCGTCGCGTCGCCGGTGGCATCTACAACTATCTGCCGGTCGGGCTGCGCTCGATTCGCAAGGTGGAAGCGATCGTGCGCGAAGAAATGAACCGGGCGGGGGGGCTCGAACTCCTGATGCCGGCCGTGCAGCCGGCCGAGCTATGGCAGGAGTCGGGGCGCTGGGAAAAGTATGGCCCCGAGCTGCTGCGCTTGAAGGACCGCAAGCAAAGCGATTTCGTGATCGGGCCGACGCACGAAGAAGTCGTCACCGATATCGCGCGCAACCAGATCAAGAGCTACCGGCAGATGCCGGTCAACTTCTACCAAATTCAGACGAAGTTTCGCGACGAGATCCGTCCGCGCTTCGGCGTGATGCGCGGCCGCGAGTTCACGATGAAAGACGCGTACTCGTTCGATAAGGATATGGCCGGGTTGCAGGAGTCGTATCGCAAGATGTACGAAGCGTACGTGCGCATCTTCACGCGCATTGGCCTCGAATTCCGCGCGGTGGCAGCCGATAACGGCTCGATCGGCGGCAGCGGCTCGCATGAGTTCCACGTGATCGCCGAGACAGGCGAGGATTCGATCGCGTATTGCCCGACGTCGGATTTTGCGGCGAACGTCGAAGCAGCCGACGCGCTGCCGTTGATCGCCGAGCGCGCCGCACCCCAAGAAGCACTGAAGAAGACGTCGACGCCCGGCAAGGCGAAGTGCGAGGCCGTCGCCGAGTACTTGAACATCCCGCTCGAGCGGACGATCAAGTCGATCGTGCTCGCGACCGAAAACGAAGGCGCCGAGCCGACCATTTGGCTCTTGATGCTGCGCGGCGATCACGACCTGAACGAGATCAAGGCGAGCAAGCTGCCGGGCCTGTCCGGCTATCGCTTCGCGACGGAGCAGGAAATCATCGAGTGGTTCGGCACGCCGCCGGGCTACCTCGGGCCGCTCAACACGAAGAAGCCGGTCAAGGTGATTGCCGACAGCACGGTCGCGAAGATGAGCGACTTCGTCGTCGGCTCGAACGAGGTCGACTTCCATACCACCGGCGTGAACTGGGGGCGCGATTTGCCGGAGCCGGTGGTGGCCGACATCCGCAACGTGCGCCGCGGTGATCCGTCGCCGGACGGCAAGGGCACGCTCGAGATCTGCCGCGGCATCGAAGTCGGGCACGTGTTCCAGCTCGGCGCGAAGTATTCGGAGGCGATGAACGCGACGTTCCTCGACGAAAACGGCAAACCGCAGCCGATGATCATGGGCTGCTACGGCATCGGCATCACGCGCATTCTCGGCGCGGCCATCGAACAGAATTTCGACGAGCGCGGCATCATCTGGCCGGACGCGATCGCGCCGTTCGAAGTCGTGTTGTGTCCGATGGGCTACGACCGCAGCGATGCCGTGCGCGAACAGGCCGACAAGCTCTACGCGCAACTGGTCGAGGCAGGCATCGACGTGATTCTCGACGACCGCGGCGAGCGCCCCGGCGTGATGTTTGCCGACTGGGAGTTGATCGGCGTGCCGCACCGGCTCGTAATCGGCGATCGTGGTCTCAAGGAAGGCAAGATCGAATACCAGGGCCGCCGCGACGTCGAGCCGACGCTGCTGCCGGTAGACGAAGCCGCCGTGACGGTGACGGAGAAAGTGCGCGCCGCGCTCGCCCGCTAAGCGGGTGGCGCGTTGGAATACAACTTTCTATCGGCGACGGTTCTACTGCTCCTGATCACCGATCCGCTCGGCAACATTCCGCTCTTCATCTCTGCGCTGAAGAACGTGCCGAAGGATCGGCGGGTCAAGGTGATCCTGCGGGAAGTGACAATCGCGTTCGTGATCCTGCTCGTCTTCATGGTGATCGGCGATCGCTTCCTGCGGATGATGCATCTGACCGATCTGTCGCTGCGCATCGGCGGCGGCATCGTACTGTTCCTGATCGCGCTGCGGATGGTCTTCCCGCATCCGGACGGCGCGCTAGGCAACGATCCGCGCGCGGGCGGCGAACCGTTTATCGTGCCGCTCGCGATTCCCGCGCTGGCGGGCCCGTCCGCGCTCGCGACTGTGATGCTGCTGACTTCGCAGTCCCCGGGGCAGGTGCCCGAGTGGATCGGCGCGCTGACCGTGACGATGATCGTGTGCGCCGTCGTGCTGGTGCTCGCGCAGCGGATTCAGCAGTGGCTCGGCGAGCGTGCCGTGATGGCGTTCGAGCGGTTGATGGGGCTGGTGCTAGTCGCGATTTCTGTCGAGATGATCTTGGGCGGGATTCGGGTGTTCGTGCACGAGCTCTAGCCGCAGGCGCCGAGTTCGCGCGCAGTTGGGGTTGAGACAAAAAAAGCGGCCGTCGGGCCGCTTTTTCATTGAGCTGAGCTGCCGCGACAGCGCGTGGCGACCGGTGCGTCAGGCGCCGTCGGTCAGCGCGCGGATGGTCGGCAGGTTGCGCCAGTAGCCCTTCGCGTCCATCCCGCAGCCGAACACGTAGCGGTCGGGCACCTCGAAGCCGCAGAAGTCGGGGCGCAGCGGCTTGTCCTTCTGGATCAGCTTCTCGCACAGCACGGCCGACAGAAAGCGCTTCGCGCCCATCGCCAGAATACGGTCGCGGATCGCGGCCATGGTTTCGCCTTCGTCGAGGATGTCGTCGAGCACGAGCACGACGCGATCCTTCACCGACTCGGCCGGCGCGACGCGCCATTGCATGTCGCTGCCGCCCTTCGTGGTGTTGCGGTAGCGGGTCAGGTGGATGTAGTCGAATTCGAGCGGGAAGTCGAGGTGCGGCAGCAGCATGCCGGTGAACACCGCCGCGCCGCCCATCACCGACAGCACGAGCGGAAAGTCCTCGCTCATTTCGGTGCGGATGGCCTGCGCCATCTTCCCGATCGACGCGTCGACTTCGGCGGCCGATACGATCTCTTCGGAGTGGCGGAAAATGTGGAGAGCTTCTTCGCGATTCATGACGTCTGACGGACGATGACTGTATACATTAGTGTGGGAGAGAATGATCGCGCACGCTACAGCATAAACCCGTGCGCGCCGTCATCCTTGATGGCGGCCAAAAGACAGCGTTGCGTGAGCCGTCTTTCCGGCGTCTTGAGCGGACCCGATCAGCGCATGCCCGGCAGTACGCCCTTCATGCCGCGCATCATCTTCTGCAGGTTGCCGCCCTTGAGCTTCTTCATCATGGTGCGCATCTGCTCGTACTGGTTGAGCATGCGGTTCACTTCCTGCACCTGCACGCCGGCGCCGGCCGCGATGCGGCGCTTGCGGGTCGCCTTGATGAGCTCGGGTTTCGCGCGCTCCTGCGGCGTCATCGAGTTGATGATGCCTTCCATGCGGCGCATCTGCTTTTCGGCCTGGCCCATGTCGGCGCCCGCCGCCGCTTGCTGGAACTGCGCGGGGAGTTTATCCATCAGCGACGACAGGCCGCCCATGTTCTTCATCTGCGAAAGCTGTGCGCGGAAATCGTTGAGATCGAAGTCGCCGCCTTTCTTGACCTTGTCGGCGAGCTTCTGGGCGGCTTGGACGTCGACACCGCGCTGCGCTTCCTCGACGAGCGCGAGAATGTCGCCCATGCCGAGGATCCGGTTCGCCATCCGGTCCGGGTAGAACACTTCGAGGCCGTCGAGCTTTTCGGCGACGCCGACGAACTTGATCGGCTTGCCGGTCACGTGACGCACCGACAGCGCCGCACCGCCGCGTGAGTCGCCATCGAGCTTGGTGAGCACGACGCCGGTGAGCGGCAGCGCGTCGTTGAACGCCTTGGCGGTGTTGACGGCGTCCTGGCCGAGCATCGCGTCGACGACGAAGAGCGTTTCCGCCGGCTTCAGCTCCGCGTGCAGCGCGCTGATTTCGTTCATCATCGCTTCGTCGATGCCGAGACGGCCGGCCGTATCGACGAGCAGCACGTCGTGATAGTGGCGCTTTGCCCAATCGACCGCGGCGCGCGCGATATCGACCGGCTTCTGATCGGGCTCGGACGGGAAGAAGTCGGCGCCGACTTGCTCCGTCACCGTCTTTAACTGCGCGATAGCGGCAGGGCGGTAGACGTCGCAGGAAACCGTGAGCACTTTCTTCTTGTACTTCTCGCGCAACAGTTTCGCGAGCTTGCCGACCGTGGTCGTTTTACCGGCGCCTTGCAGGCCGGCCATCAGGATGATCGCGGGCGGCGTGATGGCGAGATTGAGCTCGACGGCCTTGCCTTCGTAGTCGCCGCCGATCACGGCTGTCAGCTCGCGCTGCACGACGCCGACGAGCGCCTGGCCCGGCGACAGGCTCGCGAGCACTTCCTCGCCGAGCGCCTTTTCCTTCACCTTCGCGATGAACTCGCGCACGACCGGCAGCGCCACGTCCGCTTCGAGCAGCGCGAGACGCACCTCGCGCAGCATTTCCTGCGTATTGGCCTCGGTGAGGCGGGCCTCGCCGCGCAGCGTCTTGACGACGCGCGCCATCCGTTGAGTCAGATTGTCGAGCATGGGGAGCGATGAACAGTGCGGCCGGAGTACGGCGCGAAGCGGGACACGTCGCGGAACTGGGGCCTAGTGTAAACTTCGAATATGGATATTGTACTGTATGCCCTCACTGCGCTCCTGTACGGCGGCCTCGCCGTCGCAGGCTGGCGCTCGCACCGGCACAGCGCCCTGGCGCCGGTGCTCGAGAGCGTGCCGCGCCTGCCGGCAACGCCTGCGGCCAGCGCGGCCGCGGTGGCGAAGTTCAGCACGCCGGGCCGGGCGCTGCT
>DATGHJ010000087.1:0-5792 GCA_035308085.1 Trinickia sp.
ACGGGCTCGCGGTCGCCCAGCGACTGCATGAGCGGTTGAGGGGCCAGCCGGCAGCCCGGCTGCCGGCCGGCGCAGGGCTGAGCGTGAGCATCGGTATCACCGAGCTGTCCGGCACCGACTTGCCTGAGCGCATCATGAGCCGCGCCGACCTCGCGCTGTATGCGGCGAAAGCGGCCGGCCGCGACCGCACGAAAGCACTTCCTCCCGACGACCCCACAGCCGCCGGACGCGCCGCGTTCGCAACCTCTTGAGCATCGCGAGCACCGCTCGAGCCTGTTTCGCGTCACGACATGCGCGCCCGCCAAAAGCCGGCGTTAAACCGGCATAAGGCGGCCTCAAGGTATGATCGACCTTCATACGAAAGTCATTGATCCAACCTGGGAGGTATGCATGAAAGGGAATCTGGTCATCGTCTGCCGGGATCAGGACGCCGCTGCGTTCGACCATCTGCTGGCCGAGTACGGCGCGTTCCAGAGCCGGCTGTCGTCGACGGCGTGGTACCTGAGACTCGACGTGGCGCCTGAAACGATCCAGGAGGAAATTCTGGAGAAGCTCGGCAAGTACACGACGCACTACATCTTCGAGGCCAACAGCGTCACGTACAACACGGTCGACAGCGAAGCCGCCGCCGCGCTCAACACGCTGTTCGCCGAATAAACGCCCGCCTGCTCGGGCGTTTTCGTCGAACGAGCGCCCGCGCCCCTACCAGACCGCTTCGGATTCCGCCGCTGCGCGCGGCAGCGCTTCAAACGGGAACGTCATCCGCACGCGCAAGCCGCGGCCGTCCTGATTGCCGATCTCGCACACGCCGCCCGCGCGGCGCACGAGCCGCTCGACGATCGCGAGGCCGAGGCCGCTGTGCCCGTTGCCACCGCGCGCCGGATCGAGCCGCACGAATGGGCGGCTTGCATTGATCAGATCCTGCGGTGCAATCCCCTGACCATGATCGCTGACCGCCAGCGTCCAGCCGGCTGGCGTGCGTGCGGTCTCGATGCGCACAGGCGGGGCGCCATACGCATGCGCGTTTTCGAGCAAATTCGACAAGATCCGGTCGAGCGTCGCGGCGGGCAGCCTGAAACCCGGCCCGGCGGCGAGCTCGGTTTGCACGCTCGGCGCAGCCGCCGACGCCGCCCGATAGCTGCGGGCAATGCGCTCGCACTGCTCGTCGACCTCGACCGGCTCGCTGCGATCGACGCCGCCGTGGGCAAACACGAGGAATTGATCGACGATGTGCGTCATCGAATCGACGTCGCGCACGACGCCGTCGCGCATCTTCGCCTCTTCCATCATCTCCGCGCGCAGCCGCAAGCGTGCAAGCGGCGTCTTGAGATCGTGCGCGACGCCGGCCAGCATGACCGCTCGATCGTTCTCGGTGCGCGACACTTCCTGCACCATCTGATTAAAACCGTTCGTCAATAGGCGCAGCTCGCGCGGCCCGCGCTCCTTCAAAGGGGGCACCGGCAGCCCGCGGCCGAAACGGGTCACCGCCTGCGCGAGCGAGGTCAGCGGCTTTTGCAGCCGCCACGCGACAAAGAGCGCGCACATCACCGCCAGCGAAAAGATCGACGCGAGCCAGATCAGCATCTGGTCGAACGGCCGCGGCGGACGCAGCGGTTGCACCGGCACGACGATCCAGTTGCGGTCGGCCGCCTCGTGCACCCACAACTGGGGCGGGCGCCCCCCGGCGATCCGCACATCGGAGCCCGCCGGCATGCGTTCGCGCACGTCGTCGGCGAAGCGCATGAGCGAGCCGGGCAAGTCGGGGTTCTGGGGCGGGATGTCGGCGCTCATCGGATCGACGAGCCGCACGCGCGACGGCAGCGGCTGGTTCGGCGTGAGCTTGACGTGCTGGCGCACGGCGTCGACCAGGAACGTCGCCTCCTCCACCGCGTAGCGCGCCTGGAACTGGCTGCGCTCGAAGCGGATCAGCAGGAACCACGCAAAATGCGACAACAGCAGGACGGCGATCACGAGCAGCGCCAGCCGTCCGAACAGCGAATCAATTGGCCGGCGCATTTTGCTCGCCGTCAGGCACGAAGACATAGCCGCGGCCGCGCACGGTCTGGATGAAGCGCGGCGTCGACGGGTCGGTTTCGAGAATGCGGCGCAGACGCCACACCTGCACGTCGATGCCGCGATCGGTGCCGTCGTATTCGGGCCCATGCAGCAGTTCGAGCAGGCGCTCGCGCGTGAGCGTGCGCATCGGATGATTCACGAAGATCTTCAAGAGCGCGAACTCGCTGCCCGAGAGCGTGAGCGGCTTGCCTTCCATATTCAGCGTGCGCGATTGGAAGTCGAGCTGGAAGCGCCCGAACATAAACGGCTCGCGTTGCTCAGGTGCCGCCGACGGCACCGTGCGCCGGCGCCGCAGCACCGCCTGCACGCGCGCGAGCAGCTCGCGCGGATTGAACGGCTTGCCGAGGTAGTCGTCGGCGCCAAGTTCGAGACCGACGATGCGGTCGACGTCGTCCGCCCGCGCGGTCAGCATGATCACGGGAATGTCGTCGCCCGCCGCGCGCAGTTTGCGCAGTGCCGTGAGGCCGTCGACGCCCGGCATCATCAGGTCGAGCACGATCAGATCGGGACGCTCGCGCTCGAGGCGCCGCTCGAGCGAGCCGGCGTCGTGCAGCACCGAAACCTCGATGCCCTGTTTGACGAGGTAGTCGCGCAGCAAATCGCGCAGTTCGGAGTCGTCGTCGACGACGAGAATTTGAGTAGCCATGGGACGAAGTTTAACGCGCACCGCCCACCCTTTCGGTGAGCAAACACGCCAATGGGTTACCGGGTATTACTGCGAAAGTCGCTCGTAATGTAGCGTAATACGCCCTCCGCGCCGCGTAACACGACGCGCTTGCTGGCTGACTAGCCTATGCCTAACCGATGGCGCGCCGCGTCCCAGGTAAGCGGCAAAACGCCTCGTCGGCGTATTTTTTCTTAGGAGTCTTCGATGAAAAACAAAATCTCACGCTATCTCGCGGTTGCTGCCGCATCGCTCGCCGTGACGTTCGGCGCCGCTTACGCCGCGCAAGGCGGCATGCCGATGGGCGGTCCAGGCGGCTGGCACCATGGCGGCTTCGAAAAGCAGCTGAATCAATTGCATGCCCAGCTGAAGCTTTCGCCGGATCAGGAAAAGCAGTGGCAGGACGCGCTCAACACGATGAAGCAAAACCGTGAGGCGCTGCGCGCGAATCACAAGCAGATGCACGAGCAGTTCAAGGCGATGCAGCAGCAGCCGATCCTCGACCTGAACGCCCTGCATGACGCTCACGTGAAGGCGATGCAGCAGGATCAGCAGCTTCACGAACAAACCGCGCAAGCTTGGCTCGCCTTCTACAACGGCCTGAACGACCAGCAAAAGACCATCGTCAGCACGGCGCTCAAGCAGCACTTCGCGAAGATGGAGCAGATGCGCGAAAAGATGCATCAGCGCTGGGAACAGCATAAGAAGGGCGCGGCGTCGGACGCGATGCCTGCGCAGTAATCCGGGCTGCTGCGGCGCTCGCCGCGCCGCAGCGATGCCTTGGCCGCGGTCCGCCTTGGCCGGCGCCGCGTCGAGGAAAACGCCACGCGCGCATGAACTGCGCCGCGTGGCGTTTTTTTCGGCCGCTCGCCGCTTCGGGTAAAATACCGCGCTTTTCGTAGAAGCAATATGACAAGCAGCACGGTCGCCGCAGTACAACCGACAAACGCGCCGTCTTGCCGAAGCACGGCGTAGCAAGCGCCTCACACGCTTTGCCCGCCCTCATCGCGGCCCCCCACCGGCTGCACGGCGAGACGGTCATGTATTTCACAGCGATGCGCGACAGCATCGCGCGCCCCCGTCGCGCACGGAAGGCGCCGAGCTGTCGGGAATCGCGTCTTTCGCGGTGCGCCCGGCGCGCCGTCAAGGACCTCTATGTTCCTTCAAGGCTATGGCCCGCTGATCCTCGCGGGCACTTGGCAGACCGTCAAGCTGGCGGTCCTTTCGCTCGCGTTCGCATTTGTGCTGGGCCTGCTCGGCGCGGCCGCGAAATTGTCGAAGAACCGCGTCACCTACGGCGCCGGCGCGCTGTATACGACGCTCGTTCGCGGCGTCCCTGATCTGGTGCTGATGCTGCTGCTCTTCTACAGCATCCAGATCTGGCTGAACAACCTCACCGACCTGCTCGGCTGGAATCAGATCGACATCGATCCGTTCGTGGCCGGCGTGATCGTCCTCGGCTTCATTTACGGCGCGTACTTCACCGAGACCTTCCGCGGCGCGTTCCTTTCCGTGCCGCGCGGCCAGCTCGAAGCGGGCCTCGCGTACGGCATGACGGGTTGGCAGACGTTCTCGCGCATCATGTTCCCGCAGATGATGCGCTTCGCGCTGCCCGGCATCGGCAACAACTGGCAGGTGATGGTCAAGGCGACCGCGCTCGTCTCGATCATCGGCTTGGCCGACGTGGTCAAAGCGTCGCAGGACGCCGGCAAGGGCACGCTGCGCTTTTTCTTCTTCACGCTGCTGGCAGGTGCGATCTATCTCGCCATCACGACGCTTTCGAATCTGGTGCTGCTCCGGCTCGAGAAGCGCTACTCGATCGGCGTTCGTAAAGCGGACCTCTAAACGCAACGGCAGGCGGAACCATGATCGAGCTGATTCAAGAATACTGGCGCAATTACCTATATAGCGACGGCTACCGTTTGACGGGCGTCGTCATCACGCTGTGGCTGCTCGTCGTGTCGATCGGCCTTGGCTTCTGTCTTTCGGTGCCGCTCGCCGTCGCGCGTGTATCGAAGAAGAAGTGGCTGTCGAGCGCGGTGTGGCTCTATACGTATATCTTCCGCGGCACGCCGCTCTACGTGCAGCTGCTGCTTTGCTATACGGGCCTCTACAGCCTCGAAGTCGTCCGTGGCAACGCACTGCTCAACGAGTTCTTCCGCGACGGCATGCACTGCACGCTGCTCGCTTTCACGCTGAACACCTGCGCCTATACCACCGAGATTTTCGCGGGCGCGATCAAGTCGACCGCCTACGGCGAGATCGAGGCGGCACGCGCGTATGGGATGTCGTCTTTCACGCTGTACCGGCGCGTGATCTTGCCGTCGGCGTTGCGGCGCTCGCTGCCGCTTTACAGCAACGAAGTGATCCTGATGCTGCACGCGACGACCGTCGCTTTCACGGCCACCGTTCCCGACATTCTCAAGATCGCTCGCGACGTGAACTCGGCCACCTATATGTCGTTCCAAGCGTTCGGTATTGCCGCCCTGCTCTACCTCACCATCTCGTTTGTGCTCGTCGCGCTGTTCCGCCGCGCGGAGAAGCACTGGCTTGCGTATCTGCGTCCGCAAGGCAAGTAAGACCCTTTCCATGAATTCCCCGATGCACAAGCTTTTCGTCGACGATCTGCACAAACAATTCGGCAACCACGAGGTGCTCAAAGGCGTTTCGCTCCAAGCGAACGCCGGCGACGTGATCAGCATCATCGGCTCGTCCGGATCAGGCAAGAGCACGTTCCTGCGCTGTATCAACTTTCTCGAGCAGCCGAACGCGGGACGCATTTTTCTGGACGGCGAAGAAGTCCGCACGCAGAAGGACAAGGCCGGCGCGCTGCGCGTAGCCGACCAGAAACAGCTGCAGCGCATGCGCACGAAGCTCTCGATGGTGTTCCAGCACTTCAACCTGTGGGCGCACATGAACGTGCTCGAGAACGTGGTCGAAGCGCCGATCCACGTGCTCGGCGTGCCGCGCCGCGAAGCCGAGGAACGCGCGCGCCAGTATCTGGAGAAGGTGGGGCTCGCGCCGCGCGTCGAGAAGCAATATCCGTCGCATC
>DATGHJ010000088.1:0-4584 GCA_035308085.1 Trinickia sp.
GTGCAAATGCGACGACCCCGCCCCGTTCCAGCCAGCCGATGGCCGAACCCAGCAGATAATTCGGCGTAAGCGCAACGCCAAAGCCACCGTAGCCGTACAGCAAACAGGGCTTGGCTGGGTGCGGGTGTTCCGCCGCAACGCGCGGCGCAATGACCGTCCATGGTACCTGTGTGCCGTCCTTCGACTTTGCAAAGCCACGCTTCACCTCGTAGGGTGAAGCGTCGAATTGAGTCGGCCAACGGTCGATCAACTCCCATTCGTTCAATTCCTCGCGCGCTAAATCGGCAAGCCAGTATTCGGGCGGCACCAGGTAATCGTTCACTAAGACATAAACCTCATCGTTTAGCTTCGATTCGATTGCCCTAACGCTGACCTGCGCGCCGTCGCGTGTTGGAAAAGGCCGCGACGTCCAGCTCCAACTCCCGTCCGCGGCTTGTACCGGATGCCAAATCATCGTACGGCTCTGTACTTCGTCGAGATACGACACGATTAAGTAGTTGAGCGTATGTCCCCATTCGCACTCCGATGTTCGCTCGGTCGGAGTAAAGAGCGCCGCAAATTGTCTGCCGCCACCTAGAAACTCGGCTTCCCGAATCACCAGCAAGGAGCCGCTCGTATAGCAAGCGTCGCCGCACCGCCAGTCGAGCCGCGGCCGCAGCAGCAACCAACCATGCCACGCGCTAACCACCACATGCTCAGGTACGTCGTAGCGCTGCCAAACGCCTGCTTCGTCGGCGTAATAGGCGTGACCATCGAAAAAGTCGATCGCGCGGGATGCGCCATGGCGTTGTTCGACAGGATCGTAGCTGGCTGAAGCAGAAACGTCGTCGATCTCGCCGGCGAACACGACGGGTGCCGATGCGAGCGCAGTGCCCCGCGTCCATCGCCGCGCTTCGCGCGGATAACCGGAGCGCGTTAGGGTGGCTCCGCCATTGTCCCAGCCGACATAAACCGTGTTTCTATCGATCCACGAGACCGAATGCTTGCCCGCGTCACCGATGGCAAATCCGTCGTCGACAAAGCATCGCTGCTCGATGTCGAATTCGCGCACAACCAAAGCGTCGGAACCGCCGGGCGATAGAAAAATCAGTGCGCGATCGCCATCCGGATACAGCACGTCGATGTCGGCGCAAACCCACTGCGTGCCCTCGGCGGCGCCGAGCGCATCGATATCGATCAGGTTCTGCCACGAGGGTGCGCCGCTGCGCCAGCTCGCCCAAAGCGTGCGCCGCCAAATCCCCTTCGGATGGTGCTCGTCCTGATGTAAATCGTAGGCCCACTCGCTCGACCGGCTCGGAACGACGGGCGGCTGGTGCGGCAAGTAGGCGGTCGCTAAACGCTGCGCCAGCGTCTCAAAGCGCTCGGAGCGACACCACGCGTCGAGGGTCCTCGCATTTTCCTGTCCGATCCACGCCAGCGCAGCGGGGTCATCGAGCGTTTCGAGCGACAGAAAAGAATCCGCCGATAACGACCAAGGTGAAGATCGATGCATATTGGCACCTCATGCTTGTGGTGAAGCGCCAAATATTACATTTACATTTCAAACAGAAGCAAACTTATTTCTTCTACTTGCGCCACCTTTGCGACGAGTCAAGCCGACCGGCAATCGGTAGACCGATACGCGCCCTCGCACGAAAGCCTATGCCACCGATTGCCAACGCCGCGACAAGCGAGGTCACGGCTCAAGATGCAGCTCCTGAATCTTGCGCGTGATCGTATTGCGGCCGATGCCGAGCCGCTCCGCCGCTTCGACTTTGCGGCCGCGCGTGAAATCGAGCGCTTCGCGAATCACCGCGGCTTCGAAGCGCCGCGCCAATTCATCCATCACATCGGCGAAGTTCTCGCGCAAAAGCCGTGCGACCTCGGTACGCAGCCCGCTTTCCCAAGCGCTCACGGCTGCGACGTTCGGCACGCCGCCGAGCGCCGCCGAAGGCATCGCCGCTGTGAGCGTCGCTCCATTTGTGCCCGCGTTGCCCGGCACGCCGCTCGCCACCGCAAGCGCCGCCGCGGCGGCATTCGTGACGATGTCCTCCGTACCCACGCGTGCCGGCATGAGATCGGGCGGCAAGTCCTTGATCTCGACCGTCTGCGCCGGCGCCATCACGGTCAGCCAGTTCGCGAGGTTTTCGAGTTGGCGCACGTTGCCCTGAAATGGCAGCGACGCCAGATACGCGAGCGCTTCGTCGGATACGCGCTTCGGCTCGACGCCGAGATCGCGCGCGCTTTTTTGCAGGAAGTGGCGCGTGAGCAGCGGGATATCCTCGCTACGCTCGCGCAACGCCGGCAGGCGCAGGCGAATCACGTTGAGCCGGTGATACAAGTCCTCGCGGAAAAGTCCTTGCCGCACGCGCGATTCGAGATTCTGATGCGTCGCCGCGATCACCCGCACGTTCGCGCGCAGCGGATTGTGGCCACCGACGCGATAGAACTGCCCGTCCGACAGCACACGCAGCAAGCGAGTCTGCAGATCGAACGGCATGTCGCCGATTTCGTCGAGGAACAGCGTGCCGTTTTCCGCCTGTTCGAAGCGGCCCTGCCGCATCGCTTGCGCGCCCGTGAACGCACCGCGCTCATGGCCGAACAGTTCGGACTCCAGCAGATCCTTCGGAATCGCCGCGGTGTTGAGCGCGATGAACGGCCCGTTCGCGCGGGGGCTATGGCGGTGCAGCGCACGCGCGACGAGCTCCTTGCCGGTACCCGATTCGCCGGTGATCAGCACCGTCGCCGCGGAATGCGACAGACGCCCGATCGCGCGAAACATGTCCTGCATCGCGGGCGCCTGCCCAAGCATTTCAGGTGCCTCGGCGATGCGCTCGTCGACCGCAAGTGCGCCGCGCAGGCTCTCGTCCACCGCGCGCCGGATCAGCTCGACGGCCTTGTCTACATCGAACGGCTTCGCGAGATATTCGAACGCGCCACCCTGAAATGCGGCGACGGCACTATCGAGATCGGAGAACGCCGTCATGATGATGACGGGCAGCCCCGGCAGCCGCTCGCGCACGGCCTGCAGCAATTCGAGGCCCGAGCCGCCCGGCATCCGGATATCGGATACGAGCACTTGCGGGCTTTCATGGTCGAGCGCGCCGAGCGCCTCGCGCACATTGGCGAAGCTTCGCGTCGCGAAACTCTCGCGGGCGAGCGCCTTTTCGAGCACCCAGCGGATCGATTGGTCGTCGTCTACTATCCAGATCGGCTTCATATGGTCGGTCAGAAGGCTTTATATGCTGGTTGCTGATGATCAGGTATCGAGCGGAAGCAATATCTGAAACTCGGTGTGCCCCGGGCGGCTTTCCACTTCGATCAGGCCGTCGTGCTGCTGCACGAAGGTCTGAGCGAGCGTGAGCCCGAGACCGCTGCCGTCCTCGCGCCCCGACACGAGCGGATAAAAAATCCGGTCGCGAATGTCTTCGGGAATGCCGGGCCCGTTGTCGATGACATGCAAGTCCAGTGCCAGCTTGCAAAGGCGCTTGGCGATCGTGACCTTGCGCGCGATCCGCGTGCGCAGTTCGATGCGCGCATCGCCCTGTGAAATCCGCTCGCGCAGCGCTTGCGCCGCGTTCCGCACGATATTGAGGAGCGCTTGGATCAACTGCTCCTTGTCGCCGCGAAAGTCGGGCAGGCTCACGTCGTAGTCGCGCTCGATCGTGAGGCCGCGCGGAAACTCCGCGAGGATCACCGCGCGCACGCGCTCGCACACTTCGTGGATGTTCACGTCGCCGACGACATGCGGATGGCGATGCGGTTCGAGCAAGCGATCGACGAGCGTCTGCAGCCGGTCCGATTCCTTGACGATGACCTGCGTGTACTCGCGCAAGTCGTTGCGCTCGCGCGCACCGAGCTCGAACTCGAGCAGTTGCGCGGCGCCCCGGATGCCGCCCAGCGGATTCTTGATTTCGTGCGCGAGATTGCGGATCAGCTGCTTGTTGACCGCGGTCAGATCGTGAATGCGCTCTTCACGGTCGCTCTTCAAATGTCGTTCGTTCTCGAAGAGTTCGAGCAGCACGTAGTCCTGCGCGACTTCGAGAAAGCCGACGATCACATGCACGTGCAGCGGCTCGCGCCCCGGGCGCTCGAGCACGGCATCGAGATGCGTCGCATGAAAGCGGTGCTCGGCAATCGCACCGATCGTCGCAACGAGCTCTTCGGCGTTCGTGAAGATGTCGGACCACAGCATTTGCGCCAACTGCTTGCGCGACAAATCGAGCATCGACTCGGCCGACGGGTTCGCGAACGCCACCCGCAGCGTGCGCTTGTCGAGCACGAGCACAACGGTCGGCAACGCCTCGAGCCCCGGCAGCAGCCCGGAATTGACGAGCGGCACGTCGTCGGACAGCGATTCGGCCTGCCCTTTCTTCGTTTTGATCAAGTTCTTGAGGACCATCTTTCGATTGCGATGAGGTCAAACAAAAAAGGGACGGCACTGCCGTCCCTTCGCTACCGATCGCAAGCATCGGATGCGCTTCGCCGGATGGTGGGCAAAGCGCACGTGGTGCTCATTACAGCGAGTAGTACATCTCGAACTCGATCGGGTGCGTGGTCATGCGGAAGCGTTGCAGCTCGCCTTCCTTCAGTTCGAGGTAAGCG
>DATGHJ010000089.1:0-2089 GCA_035308085.1 Trinickia sp.
ACACCTTGAAGTCAGTCAGTTTCATGTTTAGTGATCCTATTAATCAAAACGGAAGCGTCAAAGTTAGGAGCGCCCGCCACTCGGCAGGCATCGAGAAAAGTCACGCAGGCACGACGATCGTGTCGTGCGGATCGAGCACCACCGTCATTTCGCGGCCGGGCTCGGGGATGCGCAGGCGCGCATCCCGGTTGCCGGGCTGCCGCAGGCTGATCTGCGTGCCGTCGGCGAGCGTCGCGAACACGCGCAGGCTTTCGCCCTGGTAAAGCACGTCGGTGACGCGACAGGCGAGGCGGTTCACGTTTGCTTCGTGCTGGCCGCCGTCGATCACGAGCTTTTCGGTCTGCACCGCGAGCAGCAGGTTCTCGCCGCGCGGCAGCGGCTGCGTCGAGCGCAGCACGGTATCGCCGAGCCGCACGGCGTCGTGGCCCGCGCGCGCGACGCGCAAGAGCGTCGCCTCACCGATGAAGCTTGCGACGAACGCGTCGCTCGGGCGGTCGTAGAGCCGCTCAGGCGTGTCGATCTGCACGAGCTTGCCGCTCTTCAATACGGCGACGCGGTCGCTCATCGTCAGCGCCTCGCGCTGGTCGTGCGTCACATAGACGATCGTCGCGCCGAGCTTGCGGTGCAGGCGGCGCAGTTCGATCTGCATCGTTTCGCGCAGTTGCTTGTCAAGTGCGGAAAGCGGCTCGTCCATCAGGATCAGTTGCGGCTCGAAGACCATTGCACGCGCGAGCGCCACGCGCTGACGCTGCCCACCGGACAGTTGCGCGATGTTGCGGTGCTCGTAACCTGCGAGCTCGACCATTGCAAGCGCATCGGCGACCTTTTTCGCCCAGCCCGCTTTCGGTTGACGGCGCGCGCGCAACGGAAACGCGACGTTCTGGCCGACCGTCATATGAGGGAAGAGCGCATAGTTCTGGAAGACAATTCCGATATCGCGCTTGTGGGGCGGCTCGAATGTAATGTCTCGCTCGCCCACCCAGACGCTGCCGGAACTCGGCTGCACGAAGCCGCCGAGGATGCCGAGCAGCGTCGTCTTGCCCGAACCGGACGGCCCGAGCAGGGACACGAACTCGCCCGGCGCGATGTCGAGGGACACGTCATCGAGCGCGACCACCGCGTCATAACGCTTGCTCGCCGAGCGGATCGATACGCCGGTTTTCGCTCTCGTATCCATGGCCTGACTTCCTCGCGAAACAGCTTGGGTTGAGTCCAATATAGGCGTCGACATTTTTGACGGCAATTCCCGAATTGTTGGATTAGGCATAACATGAAGTCATGCCTAATCTCCGCAGAAAACTGCCGAGCGCGAACGCGCTGTTCGTCTTCGAGGCCGCGGCGCGCTGCGGCAACTTCACGCGCGCGGCTGAGGAGCTTTACGTGAGCCAGCCCGCGGTCAGCCGCATGCTCGCGCGCATGGAAGACCGGCTCGGCGTGCGCCTGTTCGAGCGCGTGCACGGCGGTATCGAGCTCACGGAGAACGGCAGAATCCTCTATCGCAAGATCGCCGAAGGGTTTGCCGGTATCGAAGACGCGATACGGGAAATCGAGGCGCGCAAGACGGGTGTGGAAGCGGTTTCGCTGTCGGTATCGACGGCGTTCACCACGCACTGGCTGATGCCGCGCTTGAATCGTCTGAACCAAGCGTTTCCGTCTGTCGATCTGCGTTTTCAGCTGATATCGGGGCGGCTAGGCGGGCCGCTCGTCGATGTCGATCTCGGCATGCGCTTTGTGAAGAACGACGAGATCGACGAGCACTGCCGGCTCGTCATGCCTGAGACGCTGCTGCCCGTGTGCAACGCGCGCTATCACGAAGCGGCTCAGAAGGATGCGGGCGGCGACCACGGCGACACGGTGATCGTGATGGACGACGAAGAGCGCGGCTGGCACGACCGCTTTGCCGCATTCGCCGAGCACCGGCGGCGCGCGGCGAGCATGCTGAGCTTCAACGATTACGCGATCGTCGTGCAGGCGGCGCTGCTCGGGCAGGGCGTCGCGCTCGGCTGGCTTTCCGTGGTGTCGCATTGGCTCGCGCAAGGGGCCTTGCTGCCGGCCGAGCAGGAACTGATCGTGACGAGCCGGCGCTGCG
>DATGHJ010000090.1:0-2706 GCA_035308085.1 Trinickia sp.
CAGAATCAAGAGCCGCTGCAGCATGCCGCGCGCGAACACCGCGACGCCGCCGACGCACAGCACCGTCACTACCGCCATCCACGAATCGAAGTTCGACCCGCTCACGCCCTTGACCGCAATCGGCGCGAGATTCAAGCCGATCACCGCGACGATCGAGCCGGTCACGACAGGCGGCATCAGCGCCTCGATCCACTTGGTGCCGACCGCCGAGACGATGAGCCCGATGATCGCGTACACGACACCGCACGCGATGATCCCGCCGAGCGCGACGGGAATGTTCGGGTTAGGCCCGTGGCCCGAGTACGCGGTCACCGCGATCACCAGCCCGATGAACGAAAAGCTCGAGCCGAGATAGCTCGGCACGCGCCCGCCCACGAGCACGAAAAAGAGCAGCGTCCCGATCCCGGACATGAAGATGCACAGGTTCGGATCGAAGCCCATCAGGAGCGGGGCGAGCACCGTCGAGCCGAACATCGCGACGACGTGCTGCAAGCCCATCGCGAGCATTTGCGGCCACGGCAGGCGCTCGTCGGTATTGACGACCCGGCCTTCGACGGCACGCGACTGCTCGCGCCAGCGCGGGAAATAGGAATCGGCCATTGCGGGGGTTCTCCTCTAGCTCTTAGACGGCGTGAAGGTGCCTGGTGCCTGGTGCCTGGCGCCGGGCATCGTGGCGCCGGGCGTGGGTGCGCCGCACGGTTGATGCGGCGCGGGTATTGGAATCACGCGCGAGTTTAAGGAGCGCCACCGGCGCTGACAAGCGAATCAGAATTGCGCCCATTCGGCGGCCGCCGCCGCGCCGGCGGTCGCCGGACGTTCAACGTGCCGCGCGCCCTCGCCGCGCCGTTCCCGGCGGCCGAGATCGAACACCGCGACAGCCGCCTTCAACTGCCGTGCCTGATCGGCCATCGATCCCGCCGCGGCCGCCGCCTCCTCGACGAGCGCCGCGTTCTGCTGCGTCACCTGATCCATCTGCGCGACCGCCAGGCTGACCTGCTCGATGCCCTGGCTCTGCTCGGAAGACGCCGCCGAGATTTCGCCCATGATGTCGGTCACGCGCCGCACGGCCCGCGTGACCTCCGCCATCGTTTCCCCGGCCCGCTCGGCAAGCGCCGCGCCGCTGCCGACGCGCTCCGTCGAGCTTTCGATCAGCTCCTTGATCTCCTTGGCCGACACCGCGCTGCGTTGCGCAAGCGAGCGCACCTCGCCCGCCACGACCGCGAACCCGCGCCCCTGCTCGCCCGCGCGCGCCGCTTCGACCGCCGCGTTCAGCGCCAGGATGTTGGTCTGGAACGCGATGCTCTCGATCACCGCGATGATGTCCGTCATCCGCTTCGAGCCGCTCGCGAGCTCGCGCATCGTATCGACCACCTCGCCGACCAGCACGCTGCCCTTCGCGGCAACCTCCGACGCGCCATGCGCCAACCCGCTCGCTTGCTGCGCATTCGCGGCGTTCTGCCTCACGGTCGAGGTCAGCTCTTCCATGCTCGACGCGGTTTGCTCGAGCGACGCCGCCTGCTCTTCGGTGCGCTGCGACAAATCGGCGTTGCCCTGCGCGATCTGGTGGGAAGCCAGCGAAATCGACTCGCTCGACTCCCCGATGCCGCCGACGATCCCGGCCAGTTTGTCGCGCATGTCCTTGAGCGCATAGACGAGGCTCGTGCTGTCGCCGGCGCGCGTATCGACGCGCACCGCCAGGTCCCCCGCCGCGATCCGGCTCGCGATCAGCGTCGCGTAGCCGGGCTCGCCGCCCAGTTGCCGCGACAGGCGGCGCGCGATCAGCGTCGCGAGCAGCGCGCCCACGGCGATCGACGCGAGCAGCAGCGCGACCATCACGAGCCGCATCGACTGAAAGGTCGCGGTCGCGTTTTTCTGCGCGTCGGTCGCCAGCGATCGCTGGTACTCGATCAGCGTGCCGATCGTGTCGCGCAGCGCGACGCTCGCCGCAATCGCGCGGCGCACGAGCTCCGCATGATCGACGCCGGCCGGCGCCGGGTCGACACCGACCTCGACTCGCACAATGCCTTCCCACACGGCGTTCTTGTTCAGGACGTCATTGAACAGCGCCTGGCCTTTGTCGGTGGAAAGCGTCGCCCGATAGCGGTCGAACCCTTCGTGCATCTGCTTGAGCGAGGCGGCGATGCCGTCCTTCAGTTGCTGCCGAGCGGCATCGTCCGGCGCGAAGCTCATGTTCGCGGCGGCGAGATCGGTGTCGAGCTTGTGCTTGTTCGCCTCCTCCATCCAGTAAAGGCCGTCCATGTGACGGTTGCCGATGTCGTCGGCGATCTGGTGCATCGACGACAGGCTTCGCAACCCCGCCGCCCCCACGAGCACGCCAAAGCCGATGACGACGGCGAATGCGCACAGCAACTTTTTCAGGACCGTCAACTTGTCAACCCATCTCATTTCGCCATCCTCATTACGCTATTGGATTCGAGTGCGCATTCCCCGGTGTCTCCAGCCGCTTTGGAAGGCGCCTAGCATGCGTTTACGGCGCGCGCGATCCGCTCTTGATGCCCCGGATAGTGGTCATAAAGCCGCGTGAATAATGGTCGCGAAAAAACGATCGAGCGTGCGGATTGCCCGCGGCGCTCGTCGACTGAGGAATGATTTCGAGGAATCGACACGGGTCGTTGATGGCCGGACCCGCGCCTGAAAACACAAACAAAGGAAAACTGATTTTAGGCGTTGTCTCATTCAGCTCGC
>DATGHJ010000091.1:0-6579 GCA_035308085.1 Trinickia sp.
CCACGGCGAGCGCGTGAGCCCCCAGCGGCCCGAGATGCGGTCGATTTTGATCTCGTCGCCTTTGCCGTCGAGGCTGCTGCGCCACGCGACGCCCTTCAAGCGCACGCCGCTCGCAAGCGAGCCGCCCTCGACCGTGCCGGCGAGCCGCCCGCGGAGCACCGAAACCGCCGTCTGCCACGCGAGGCGCGTGCCGCGCTCGGTCGTGATCGCGCCGTACAGCAAACCGGCCGCCAGCACGACGAGAAACACCATGAAGACGAGCGTGCGCGCAAGCGCCGTCGGCACTCGATGCCGACGGCGCTTCTGCGGCTTCTCCGGTGGCGTCTCGCGCGGAGCGGGCGCGGGCGTACCCGGCTCGTCGGGAGGCGGGCCGGAGGGAGGCGTCGTGGGCGGGGTGGCGGAGTCGTCCGTCGTCATGCTGCGTTGTCTACATTAAAAGGCGATGCCGAGCGTCAAATACGGCCGCACGCTCTTGTCGCGCAAGCCGTAGGCGAGGTCGATGTTGACCGGGCCGACCGGGCTGCGCCAGCGCGCGCCGAAACCCACGCCCGGGTAGAACACTTTCTCGCCCCAGGTATCGGTGGCCGTGCCGATATCGAAGAACGTGGCCGCGCCCCAGTCGTGATTGAACCAGTGCTGGTATTCGGCCGAGCCGGTCATGAGGTACTTGGTCGGCAGCACCGAGCCGTCGACACTGTTACCGATGCTCTGAAAGCTGTAGCCGCGTATCGAGTTCGAGCCGCCCGCACGAAACAACAGCGAGGCCGGCACGCCGCTCGACGGCCCGCTCGTGAACACGCCGCCCGCTTCTGCGCGAAACACGAACAAATCGCGCTTGCCGATCGGCAGGTACTGTTGGCCGCGCGCGTAGCCGCGGATGAAGCTCTGGTCAGCCAGCACGTTCTTCACCGCGAAGCCCGCCTCGGCGTGGATCAGGTTGCCCGAGCGCGGGAACAGCGGATCGTCGGTATTGCGCCGCGTCCACGACCACTGCGGCACGAGCGCGCGGCTCGTCTGCGGGCCGACCGCGTTTTGGTCGAGCCGGTCGTCGTAGAACAGGATCGAGTACGTGTAGTCGATGTTCTGGCCCGTGCGCGCACGCTGCAGGCCGACGCGCATGCTGTAGATCTTCGTGCCCGACACATCCGTGCTCGTGTACGACGCGAGCGCGCTATTGGTCCAGCCGCGCATGCCGGGCGGCATCGCGAGCGTGATCTGGCCGTACTGCTGGATCTGGTCGAGCCGCCCCTGGACCGTAAACGGCCACGCCGCGCCGAACGTGTTGAGGTAGCTGTACGAGCCCTGCACGTGCGCGCCGGTATCGGTCGCATAGCCGACGCCGCCGCGCACGCTGTTGTACGGATACTCGCTGACCTTCACGTGCACGGGCGTCGCTTGCGGCTTATTGACGTCGTCGCCGACATCGATCGCGACGCTCGCGTAATACGGCGTGTTCTGCAACTGGCGCTGCAGTTCGGCGATGCGCTGCGAATCGTAGATTTCGCCCGTGTGGAGCGGGTTCACGTTGGTGACGATCTCGCCGGGATAGCGCCGCACGCCGCTCACGTCGAGCGGGCCGAGCGTGAAGGTGGGGCCGCTGTCGAATGTGACGGACAGCACGGCGCCGTGCGTGCGCGGGTCGATCCGCGCTTCCGAGCGCTGGATCTTCGCGCCCAGATAGCGGTGCGACTGCAGTTGCTTGAGCGCCGCGTTCTTCGCATCGTCCCAATCCGATTGGGTGAACGGATCGCCATCGTGCAGCGAGAAAGCGAAGCGCGTCGCGGTTTCCTGCTTCGGGTCTTCGGTCAGCACCGCCCCCTTGAACGAGAGCGTCACCGACGAAACCGTCGTGCGCGGCCCCGGGTCGACGCTCACTTTGACATCCTTCTTGCCTTTGATCGTACGAACGTCGGTGCGCACGACCGGCGAGAAATAGCCGGCCGTCGCGGTGAGGTCGCGGACCTGCTGCGGCGTGGCGGTGATGAGAAAGGTGAACTGGTCGTCGGTGATGTCGTCGCGCTTGGCGAAGCGGGAAATGTCCAGATGGTCCTTGAGCAGCTTTTTGATCGAGCGCGGCGCGTCAATATCGACGTCGTATTTCGCGCTCGCCGGCATCGCGAAAATAAGCAGCAAGCAGCCGACGATCGCCGTGAGCGCGCCACGCGACGTGCGCGCGCGACGGCGCGAACGCGACGGGGCGCAGCCCGCGTAAGCAGACGCTGCGTGCGAGCCGCGCGACGGGTGGGATGCATACCCCGGCAAACGGGACCTCCGGCCTTGTTGTTGAGTTGAGCGGCATATTTGAACATACGGGCGCGCGCGACCTGTCTATGCGCGCCGCGCGCCGTCTGGCGGGACCCGCCGATTCCAGGCGATCGGCTGCCCGATGAGCCGGCGCGCCCGCCTTGGACGGCTCTAATTTCGAGACGTTCCACGCGGATGCGCACATCGATAGGTCGGCTCGCGCGCTTGCTGTAAAATTGCTGCTGACCAAACGGCGGCGGCCGTCCCCCAAGGCTTGCCGCCCCATTTCCGAGACCGTCGAGCCATGTATCAGTCAGACATCACGCAATTCCTGAACCAGTTGAAACAACAAAAACCGAAGCTGGAAGACGAACAGCGCCGCGGCCGTTCGCTGCTGTGGGACAAGCAGCCGATCGATCTCGAAGAACGCGCCGAGCAACAGGAATCGCGCGTCGAGCAGACGTCCTACGTCTACTACCAGAACTTCTGAGCGTGACCACTGCCGCCGACGACGCCCGTCGGGCGCAGCAATCGAGCGCTGCGCTCGCCGCGCCCGTCACGGACACGACGCCCGACACCGTCGACGGCATCGCATTCGCACGCCTGTACGGCGAACCGCTCTTCAAGCTGCCGCAGGACCTCTACATCCCGCCGGATGCGCTGGAGGTTTTCCTCGAAACGTTCGAGGGCCCGCTTGACCTGCTGCTCTATCTGATCCGCAAGCAAAACTTCAACGTGCTCGACATCCCGATGGCGGATGTGACCGTTCAGTATCTCGGTTATGTCGAGCAGTTGCGCAAAACGAATCTCGAGCTCGCGTCCGAGTACCTGCTGATGGCAGCCATGCTGATCGAGATCAAATCGCGCATGCTCTTGCCGGTGAAGAAGGCGGATACCGGCGACGAAGCGGAAGACCCGCGCGCCGAGCTGGTACGGCGCCTGCTCGAATACGAGCGCATGAAGCTCGCCGGCCAGCGCCTCGATCAACTCCCGCAGCTCGGCCGCGACTTCCTGCGTGCCGAGGTGTACATCGAGCAAAGCATCACGCCGCGCTTTCCGGACGTCGACACCAACGACCTGCGCGCCGCCTGGGCCGACGTCATCAAGCGCGCGAAGCTCGTGCAGCACCACAAGATCTCGCGCGAGGAATTGTCGGTGCGCGAGCATATGAGCGTGATCTTGCGGCGGCTGCAGAACGTGCGCTTCGTCGAGTTTTCCGAACTGTTCGACGTCGCGCGCGGCGTGCCGGTCGTGATCGTCAACTTCATCGCAATGCTCGAGCTCTCGCGCGAATCGCTGATCGAAATCACGCAGGCTGAACCGTTTGCGCCCATTTACGTGCGGCTTGCGTATTTGCCGGCTTAGTTGATGGCTCAGTTGACCGCCTATTGACCGCCAGAGGACAGTCCCGTGATTTACAGGCCCTGAGCCGCGAAAATCCACTACAATCCCGCGCTCCGAGCCCTCTCTCGGCACGGACGACGAAAACCGCGCCCTTGCCTGCCGGCGTCACCGCTCGACGAACACACAGCCGACTATGAAAGTCATCAGCTCGATCCAAGAATTGCGCGACCAATTGCGCGGCCAGAATCGCACGGCGTTCGTGCCGACGATGGGCAATCTCCACGAGGGGCATCTGTCGCTGATGCGGCTCGCGCGCCAGCACGGCGACCCGGTCGTCGCGAGCATCTTCGTGAACCGCCTGCAATTCGGCCCGAACGAGGACTTCGACAAATATCCGCGCACGCTCGAAGCCGATATCGACAAACTTCAGAAGGAAAACGTCTACGTGCTGTTCGCGCCGACCGAGCGCGACATGTACCCCGAGCCGCAGGAATACCGTCTGCATCCGCCGACCGACTTGGGCGACATTCTCGAAGGCGAGTTCCGGCCGGGCTTCTTTACCGGCGTCTGCACGGTCGTGATGAAGCTGATGTCGTGCGTGCAGCCGCGCGTCGCGGTGTTCGGCAAGAAGGATTACCAGCAGCTGATGATCGTGCGGCAGATGTGCGGCCAGTTCGCGCTGCCAACCGATATCGTCGCCGCCGAAACGGTGCGCGACACCGACGGCCTCGCGCTCAGCTCGCGCAACCGCTTCTTGAGCGAGACAGAACGCGCCGAGGCGCCGATGCTGGCCATCACGCTCGGACGCGTTCGCGAGGCAGTGCTCTCGGGCAATCGCGATTTCGCCGCGATCGAGAAGGACGCGATGGCAAGCCTCGCCGCGCGCGGCTGGAAGCCCGATTACATCGCGGTGCGCAAGCGCTCGAACCTGCTGCCGCCGGCCGCGCACGACACCGATGCGCCGCTCGTCGTGCTCGCCGCGGCGAAGCTCGGTACGACGCGCCTCATCGACAACCTCGAAATCTGACGGGCGGCGCCAGGCATCACGCACCGATCCGCCGCCCCCGTTCTCAAGCCAAGCGAAGTCCGAAGGAAAGATCATGCAGCGCCATATGTTGAAGTCGAAGATTCACCGGGCCGCCGTCACGCACTGCGAACTGCACTACGAAGGCTCATGCGCGATCGACGAAGACCTGCTCGAAGCGGCGAACATCGTCGAGAACGAGCGGATCGACATCTGGAACATCAACAACGGCGAGCGCTTCTCGACGTATGCGATCAAGGGCGAGCGCGGCACCGGGATGATCTCGCTCAACGGGTCAGCCGCACGGCGTGCGCAGCTGGGCGATCTCGTGATCATCGCCGCGTTTGCGATGGTCGATGAGGCGGAACTCAAGGCCGGCTGGACGCCGGACCTGGTGTTCGTCGATGAGAACAACAAGATCAAGGGAAGCCGCGGCCACGTGCCGGTGCAGAACTGGACCTGATGCCGTGGCGGACGCGGCCGGGCGCGACGCGAACCCTGCGCGGCACGAGGCCCTTCCCCGCCTGAGTCAGCCCGTCCGTCAGCCCGCTACCTCAGCCCTTCCTGTCCGCCCAGTCGATGATGGGCCCCCACTGGTCGAGATCCTTTTCGACGCGGCTCTTCGCGACGTCCCACAGCGTGAGGCCGTGCGCGGCGAGCTGCACGTAGTTCTGCGTATCGCGCAGAAACCCGAGCACCGGCAGCTTCAATCCTTCGACGAATCGATGCAGCTGCTCCGCCGAACGCGTGCGTGAATCGACCCGCATCCCGACCACGCCGATTTCGATCGATCCCTTCCGCACGGCCTTTTCCTTCGCGAGCCGCTCCAGAAAGTGCTGCGTCGCCAGTATGTCGAACATCGACGGCTGGAGCGGCACGATCACCTTGTCCGCGAGTTCGAGCGCAACGTCGAACCGGTTGCCGTGCAGGCCGGCGGGCGTATCGATGACCGCATGCTCGAGCCCGCGCGGCGGTTTCGCGGGCGCATTCATATCGATCTGCCATTCTTCGATCGGCGGCATACCCGCCGGCCGCAGGTCCAGCCACGCATGTGACGACAATTGCCGGTCGAGGTCCGCGAGCGCCACCCACTCCCCGTTCGCCGCAAAATAACCTGCCAGATTCGTCGATAGCGTGCTCTTGCCCACGCCGCCCTTCGGATTCGCCACCACAATCACCGTCATGAACTCTCCCGGTAAGAAGGCCCGCCAGGCGGCCTGCCCCGTATGACGGGACCCGCCGCCGCCGGCCGGTTTGCCGTGCGTCGCATTCAACCGCTTGATAATATCGGCAAATTCGTCCTGGCCGAAGCCCCTGAATGGCAAGGTCCGGCCGCCATCCGCTTTGCAAGAGCCCAATTCATGTCCAAATTGCGTCCGGAAATCACCCGCGAGAGCCTGCACGAACGGCAGCGCGGCACCCTGCCCGAGCTGCTCGGCATCCGCATCACCAACCTCGCAGAAGGCACGCTGACCGGCGAGCTCACCGTGCGAAGCGAACTGCTGGCGCCGAACGGATTCCTGCACGCGGCTACGGTCGTCGGTCTCGCCGATACGTGCTGCGGCTATGCCTGCATCGCGCACCTGCCCGAAAACGCCCGCAGCTTCACGACCATCGAACTCAAAAGCAATTTTCTCGGCACGAGCCGCGAGGGCACGATCCGAGCGGTGGCGACGGCCGTCCACCTGGGCCGCAGCACGCACGTGTGGGACGCCACGGTGTTCGATCCGAAGGGCCGCGCGATGGCGCTCTTTCGCTGCACCCAGATGATTCTGAGTTGACGCTTTGGCGCGCCGGGTCGACGGCGCGCCGTGCGGATAACAAAAAGGCGCGCGGAATTCGCTTCCGCGCGCCTTATTTCATTCAGCCGGCCGGTTCCGGCCTTGGCCTTGCTGCCGGTTCAGTCGATCGTGCTGCTACGGCACGACCGCTCTAGTCAAGTCATCTCGCAGTCAATCGACTCAAGC
>DATGHJ010000092.1:0-3193 GCA_035308085.1 Trinickia sp.
GCTGCATCTCCGGCAACGTCTCGCGCAACTGTGCGCGCCCGGCCTGTGCAGGCGCCCACAGCACCGAGTACGCGATCGCGACGGCCAACACCGTGCCGCCCCAAGTGATGAGCGTCTTTTCGCGCGCGTTGCGCGCGTCCCAAAAGGTTGCCCAGCTCTCCGCAAAAGCTGTCTTCATGGTGCGTTCCTGATCGTCCATTTGCCGGTGCTGCTGTCGATTTCGCCCGAGAGGCCGTTGCGCGCGAGGCGCTGGGTGAAATCGGGATCGACCTTGATTGCAGGCTTGAACGTGACGTCGAGCCGGCGGTCGTGATAGTCGAGCGCGGCCACGCCGTTGACCGGCACCGGCCCGAGCGAATGCGCGAGGCCCGCGGCAAGCGACAGGAAGTCGCTCGGCGAAAGCTCGCCCGCCGCGACGCGCAGCTGATCGAGCTGGCGCGACATCTGATCGGGTGCGTCGAGCACGACAGTCGTCTTCGGGAAGGCGTTGAGCAGGAGTTCGGTCATCTGCGCATTGAGTGCGTCACGCTGGTGCGCAAGCATCAGCCACTGCACGTTCATCCCGATCACCGCGACCACGAGCGATGCCACCGCGAACATCACCGGCAGGCGCAGGCGCCGCAGCGTCGCGCGATCGAGCCGCCACGGACGCGCTTCGAACTCGAACTGGCACAGATCGAAACGGCAATCGAGCGCGCGGCGCGCGAGCGTCTCGAACGGCAGCGGCATGGCGTCGCGCAAGCCCGCGCGCGACTGCGACGCTTGCGAGGTCGACGCCAGGCGCGGCTCGCTGCCGGGCATGTCGGCGAGCTCGTAAAGCGTGACGGGCGCGTCGCCGGCCAACGCGGCCAGTGTCGCGCCGACCGCCGACGCGGGCACCGCGAGCCCCTCGCCATGCGCGCCGCGCGCAAGCGCAAGCTCGACGCGCGGCTCGTGCGCTTCGATCGACGGTGCCGCCGCACCGGACGTCTCCGCGACTTCGGCAAAGAGCGCCGCCGTGTGCTCGACGACAGTCCCGAGCACCGCCGCGACAATCGGCACCACCGCGTGCGCGACGGCAGCGTCCGGCGTTGCAGCGGACGCCCCTTCGGGCGCCTCGCCGCCCGGCGACGTAGCGTCGGCCGGCACCGGAGCCGGCAGGCATCGCGTAACCGGCACGGCGCGCAAATTGCGGTGCCCGGCCGCGCCGAACGCTTCGACGATGAAACGGAACCAACCGCGATCGATCACCGCGAGCACGCGCTCGCCGTCGCCCGAAGACTGCGGATCGAGCGCGATATGGCAAGTCTGCGGGTCCTGGATCAGTTGATCCTCGACGACGTTCGGCAGCGCCTGCCGCAAGCGCGGCCCCTTCAGCGGCGGCACGGCGGTACGCAGCATCAGCACGTCGCGCGCGGCGAGTATCAGCACCGTCGACGACGCGCGCGGCAAGAGCGAAAGCGCCGCGCGTCCGGCGCGCTGGCTGCGGCCGCCCTTGTCGAGAAGCAGAAACGCCGTCTCCGGCAGTTGCCATTCCTGCGACGGCACCGCCGGATCACGCGGCGGCAGAAAGACGATCAAGGTGCTCAAAGTGCACTCTCTCCTGGTCTGGGGGCGTTCACGTTCATATTTATAGCTGGTCGCTCACGCGTACGATGCGGGTGGTGTGGGTCAGCGCATCGCGATACACGAGCGTCGTGCGGTCCAGTTCCGCGCGTTCGTGCTGCACGCGTCCGTGGACCAGAAAATAACTCGTCGTCACATCCATTAGGCTCGTATCGGCCGCCGCCGTCTGTGTGCCCGCAGCCTGAAGCGCGAGCGTGACATCGCCGATATTGCGGAAGAACACCGTCTCGCGCCGCGCGACGAGCGCCTGTGCGCTCGACAGGCTCATGCCCGGCACGATGGCCGAGATCACCTCGGCACTCGCGGTGTTCATGTTGACCGCGGTTTGCGTCGGCAGCACGGTCACGAACGGGCGCAGCCGCGCGACCATCTCCGGCGTGAAGCCCGGCACGTTCAACAGCGAATCGACGCTCGTCATTTGCAGCGGCCCGACGTTGGCGTTGTCGTCGGTGTCGGAAAGACCGGGATTGTCGGTGAAGTTGTTGCCGCCCACCGCGCCCGCCAGCTGCGGCGCCTGGACGCCGGACGCCGGAACCTCCAGTCCGTTGTTCGCCATCTGAAATCGAGTCGCCGATTGCCGCAGGCTCGCGCGTATTTGCACCGCGACGTTCTTCGCGAGCTGGCCGTCCAGGCCCAGAAGCGACATCAGCCGCTGAAGAGCCTGGACCTGTTCGATATCTATTTGCAGCGCGCCCGGTGCGGGAATCGAAACGAGATTGCGCAGATTGAACTTCGCCTGCGCGTCTTCGATCGAGCCCGACAAATACGTTTGCGCGCCTTGGCTAGCGCCGGATTGACCGATCTGGCCGAGAAAGTCCGACAAGCGCGTCTTGGCGATCGGCACGGCCCAGACGCCGCCGAGATACGTGATGCCGGCCGCCGTATCGGCTTCCGAACGCAAAATCAGGCGCGTCCAGTCGAGCGCGCCACGCGCGACCCATTGTGCCTGCGAGACGAGCCGCTGATTCTCGATGCGCCGGATCTGCACCTGCTGACGCCACAAAATCCCCGACACCAGAATCGCCGACAGCGCGACCACCAGCAGGGCGGTAATGATCGCCACGCCGGTTTGTTGCGATGGTTGGGATCGACGTGTGCGCATCGTCATTCCCCGATCAGAAACACACGCGTGATCGGCACGCGCAGCGAGGTCGCGCCGATGCTCACTTCAAGCCCCGTCACCGAGCGCGGCAGCGGCGCATTGCCGAGCTGCGGCACCTTGAGGTTGTTGTCGTTGCGGCGGATCTCGGCTTCGACGTCGGCCATCTGCGTCGTCCAGCCAACTTTCGGCACATACAGGCGCGCCGAAATCGAGCCGACGTCACCGATCAGCGGCACCGCGCTCCAGTCCCCGGTGCCGCCGCGCAGCGCGCTCCGCAACTCGCCGACATTGCCGATCGGCGGCGAGGCGTAGCGCGTAACCTGGCCGTTGGCGACTCCGTAACGAACGACTTGCAGCCGCGGCGGGTCGCCCGCGAAGCCGAAGTTGCGCACGATCTGCAGCGTCGCGCCGCCGACCGAGACGGCCGGCTGGCCGACTTCGTCGTCGGTGGCGGCCTGGCGTGTATCGACGCGCATCTGATCGAAC
>DATGHJ010000093.1:0-3247 GCA_035308085.1 Trinickia sp.
AAAGGGGAAATGGCGGAAACGAAAGTTTGGCCCGTCATCCACGGGCCCGCGTTCTATCCGACGTGGAACGACAGCAACGCGCTACACGACGGCAAAGGCAAGCCCCTCGATGGCGGGCCCCTCGAAAGCGATCGCTTTCACTTTCGCTAGCCGCGAAGCGGCGCAAGGCGTCCGCGCGCCGTCAGCCTGACGCGCCCGCCTTGCGCCGCAAGATCTGCAGGACGTTCCTCGCTACGCGCGATCAACCCTTGCGTTGCGCCGCCTCGCTCGCCGCGCGCGCAAACAATTCGTTGATCTCCTTGCTCGGAATCGCCTCATCCGCGTAGCCGAACGTGCCGTGCTCGCTCATCTCGCGCGCGGCGCGCAAGAACGCGCCGAACGCCGCGCGCGCAAGCGAACCACCTACGCTCACTCGCTTCACGCCAAGCTCGGCCAGCTCGTCGAGACTCAGGCGCACGCCCAGCAAACCCATCACGACGTTGACCGGCCGGTCGACCGAACGGACGAGCGTCGCGATGTCTTCGCGCGTCTTGAGGCCCGGCGCATAGAGCACATCGGCACCCGCTTCTTGATACGCCTGCAAGCGGCGGATCGTATCGCCGAGATCCGGACGACCCCACAGGTAGTTCTCGCAGCGCGCCGTCAGCGTGAACGGAAACGGCAATGCACGCGCCGCCTCCACCGCGGCGCGCACGCGCTCCGCGGCCGCCTCATGCGCGTAGATCGGATCGTCGGCGCGCGTCGTCGCGTCTTCGATCGAACCGCCGACCACGCCCGCTTGCGCCGCGAGGCGGATCGTTTCGGCGCAGTCCTCGGGCGCATCGCCGAAGCCGTTCTCGAGATCCGCGCTCACCGGCAGATCGGTCGCGCCGGCGATCTCGGCAAGATGCACGAGCATCTGCTCGCGTCCGACCGCGCTGTCGGGCAAGCCGCGCGAGAACGCGTAGCCGGCGCTGCTCGTCGCGAGCGCCTTGAAGCCGGCTTGCGCGAGCAGCCGCGCCGTGCCGATGTCCCACGGATTCGGGATGATGAAAGCGCCCGGTGCTTCGTGATACGCGCGAAACGCGCGCGCCTTTTCGTTCTGACTGAGTTGATTGCTCTGCGTGTTCATAGCCTGTTTCGCCTTTATGGATAGGGATTCGAAAACTGGCAGCCGCATGCGGCGTTCCAACTACACGATAGGCCAAGCGGCGCTATCGACGTTACGTCTTGCGCCGAAATGTCGATGCGCGCCGCGCCGAGTTCGCAACAGACAAACCGCGCCGGCCGTACAAACCACAACGGCCCGCTGATTCCTCGGAAGAAGCCAGCGGGCCGTCATTGTCGTGCATTTCTCGAAGCGTCGCTACGAGCCCAGCCAGGTCGCAACGTCACTCGGGGAACGGCAGCTCCGTTTGCCCGTCCGCGCGCATGTCGAACACGTTCAACGTCATCGCCACCAGCGCGTAATAACCGAGCAGACCAACCAGGTTGATCGTCACCGGATGCCCAAAGCGCTCGACCGTCTTGCGAAACGTCGCATCCGATACGCGCTTCGCCTCATAGAGCTCGGTGGCGAAATCGAAGATCAGCGCATCGTCGGCGTCTTCGAAATCGGGACGCCGCCCCGTGCGGATCGCCTCTGCCGTCGCGGCCGGCACGCCGGCTTGGAGCGCGATGGGATAGTGGATGTGCCACTCGGCCTGCGCTTGCCAGCGCGCGGCCGTGCCGAGAATCGCAAGCTCCGACAAGCGCAGCGGCAACCCGGTCTGATAGCGGCAGAACGCGCCGAGACGCTGCGCGTGCTGCGCGAGTTCGGGACTATGAATCCAGCCGAGGAACGGGCCGTTCAGATTGCCGCGCGGCCCCGACAGGATGTCGGCGAGCACCGCTTCCTGTTCGGGCGTGGCATGCGCTCTGTCGAACACGGGCAGACGCGCAGCGGATGAGCGATCGGTCATGGTGGTGTCGTGAATGGAGTTCGTTGCAATAGTCGCGATCGATGCCGCCGAACAGCGCCGTGCTTATCGCACGCCGGCGGCGCGCAGCGCGCCTTCGATCGCGTCGGTCAAGCGGCTGACGATGTTGTCGATGTCGCTCGCGGTGCAGATGAACGGCGGTGCCAGCAACACGTGGTCGCCCGTCGCGCCGTCGACCGTCCCGCCCATCGGATACACCATCAGCCCGCGCTGCATCGCTTCGCGCTTGATTGCCGCGTTCAATGCGAGCTTGCTATCAAACGGCGCCTTGCTCGCCCGATCCTGCACGAGTTCGACGCCGACGAACAGCCCGCGGCCGCGCACATCGCCGATGAATTCGTGCTGTGCGTAATGTTCCCGCAAGCGTGTCCGCAACTGCTCGCCGCGCGCCTTGACGTTGTCCAGCAGGTGCTCTTCGGCGATCACGTGCTGCACTTCGAGCGCCGCCGCGCAGGCGGTGGCGTGCCCGATATACGTGTGCCCATGCTGGAAGAACCCCGAGCCGCCGACGATCGTGTCGTAGATCTTGTCGCTGACGAGCGTCGCGCCGATCGGCTGATAGCCGGCGCCGAGGCCCTTGGCGATCGTGAGCAGATCGGGCGCGATGCCCTCTTCCTCGCACGCGTACAGATAGCCGGTGCGACCCATGCCCGACATGATTTCATCGAGGATCAAGAGCACACCGTACTTGTCGCAGACCGCGCGGATCTTGCGGAAGTAGTCGCGCACCGGAGGCACCGCGCCGGCCGTTGCGCCCACAACAGTTTCCGCGACGAACGCCGCCACCGTTTGCGGCCCGAGTTCGAGAATCTTGCTTTCGAGCTCGTCGGCCAGGCTCTGCGTGAACGCGTCGTCGGATTCACCTTCGCGCTGTTCGCGATACGCGTAGCAGGGGCTCACGTGATGGGCTTCAATCAGCATCGGCAAGAACGGCTCGCGGCGCCACGCGTTGCCGCCGATCGCGAGCGCGCCGAGCGTATTGCCGTGATAGCTCTGCCGCCGCGCGATGAAATGGCGCCGCTCGGACTCGCCATTTTCGACGAAGTATTGGCGCGCGAGCTTGAGCGCCGCCTCGACCGCCTCGGACCCGCCCGACACGAAATACACGTGTCCGAGCCCCTGCGGCGCACGCTCGACAAGCCAGTCCGCAAGTTCCTCGGCCGGCTGCGTCGTGAAGAACGACGTATGAGCGTACGCGAGCCGCTGCGCCTGCCGTTTGATCGCGTCGATCACGCGCTGGTTGCTGTGACCGAGACACGAAACCGCGGCGCCGCCCGAGGCGTCGATAT
>DATGHJ010000094.1:0-4460 GCA_035308085.1 Trinickia sp.
GGGGGCGGCGTTGCTTGCGGGGCTCGTCTGACGTCAACTCAAACCTCACAAGCCGACCCGGCCCCCGCCGCGATCTCCCGTGCGGCCTTCGCCCCTTCCACCTGCAGAATCATCGGCAGCGACACCCCGTTCTTCGCCGCCGTCACCTCAGCGAGAATCGACACCGCAATCTCCGGCGGCGTACGGCTGCCGATATAGATGCCGACCGGCCCATGCAGCCGCGCCAGCTCCGTCTCGTTCAAATCGAACTCCTTCAGCCGCTCGCGCCGCGCCGCATTGTTGCGGCGCGACCCCAGCGCGCCGACGTAGAACGCCGGCGTCTTCAACGCTTCCATCAGCGCGAGATCGTCGAGCTTCGGGTCGTGCGTGAGCGCGATCACTGCGCAGCGTTCGTCGAGCTTCATGTCGAGCACGGTGTCGTCGGGCATCGTGCGCACGATCGTCGTGCCGGGCACGTCCCATTCGTCGGTGTACTCCTCGCGCGGGTCGCACACCGTCACGTGGTAGTCGAGCCCGACCGCAATGTTGCATAGGTACCGCGACAACTGCCCCGCGCCGATCACGAGCATCCGGTAGCGCGGGCCATGGATCGTCAACAGGCGCTTTTCGTCGAAGTCGACGCCGTCGGTCGCTTGCGCGGGATCGAGGCGAGCCGCGCCAGTCGCCATGTCGAGCGTGCGCGCGACGAGCTGGCCCGCCTGCACCGCCGCGAGCAATTCGGCGATGCCGCTCGCCTGGGTCAACGGCTCCAGCACGAGCTGGATCGTGCCGCCGCACGGCAACCCGAAGCGATGCGCCTCTTCGGCCGTGATGCCGTACTTCACCGATTCAGGCCGCTGCTGCTCGATGCCGAGCCGGCGCACGCGATCGATCAAATCGTCTTCGATGCAGCCGCCCGATACCGAGCCCACCACGAGCCCGTCGTCGCGCACCGCGAGCATCGCGCCCTCGGGGCGCGGCGACGAGCCCCAGGTCTTCACCACCGTTACCAATAGCGCACGATGTCCCTCATCGAGCCATCGCGCGCTCGACTTCAGAACTTCGAGATCCACGCTTTCCATGACTTGCTTCCTTTTCCTGTATGAGCCGATTCGCCGGCTTCCTCGTCACCTTCGACTCGGCTCGGTTCGATATCGCCGTCGTCCGCCTCGTCGGGCGCGGCGAGCGCCGCTTCACCGTCCGCCGGTTCGCCCGTCACCTGCGCCGAAAAGCGCTTGAAGAACTCACCCGCGATCTTGCGCGCCGCGCCGTCGACGAGCCGCGAGCCGATCTGCGCAAGCTTGCCGCCGATCTGCGCATGCGCCGTGTAGGAGAGTTTCGTCGATTCGTTGCCTTCGGGTTCGAGCGTCACATGCGCGCTGCCTTTGCCGAAACCGGCGGTGCCGCCCTGTCCTTCGAAGACGATCGTGTAGGTGTGCGGCGCGTCGATGTCGGTCAGCAGCATGCGGCCCTTGAAGCGCGCCTTCACCGGGCCGACCGATGCGCTCATCGACAGCGCATACGCGTTCTCGCCGTCCGCTTCGATGGTCTCGCAACCGGGAATCGACGCCTGCAGAATCCCGGTGTCGTTCAATGCCTCCCACGTGCGCCGTTGCGAAACGGGCAGCGTATAGCTTTCCGTCAATTCCATCTCATCGCTCCTTCTCTGAGGTAAAGGCCGGCGCGCGGCCGCGAGGCGCGCGCGTCAGGTGGGCGAAATCCCGGCCGAATGCGGCGAGGCTTTCCAAATTATGAACCGGTCGGTGCGCGTCCACATGGGGCAGGATCGCCTGCACGCCGCGCGCCTTCGGCGAAAACTCCGTGAAGCGCAGCAGCGGATTGAGCCACACGAGGCGATGCGCGAAGCGCGCGAGGCGGGCCATCTCGGCGTCGAGGACGTCGATCGCTTCGTGATCAAGGCCATCGGTGACGAGCAGCACCGTCGCGCGGCCGGCAAGAACCCGCCGCGCCCAACGGCGGTTGAATTCAGCGAGCGCGGCGCCGATGCGCGTGCCGCCCGACCAGTCGACGACCTGTTCCGCGAGCGTCGCAATTGCCACATCCGGGTCGCGCTCGCGCAGCGCGCGCGTCGCGTTCGTGAGCCGCGTGCCGAACAGAAAGACTTGCAGCCGTTCGCGCGATTGCAGCAGCGCGTGGCAGAAGTAGAGCACCGCGCGCGAATAGCTGCTCATCGAGCCGGAGATATCGAGCAACAGGACGAGCGGCGGCTTGCGCTGCACGGCGGCGCGGTATTTCCAGACCGTCCAGTCGCCGCCGGCGCGCACCGCGTGGCGCGCGCTCGCGCGCAGGTCCGCGTGCGTGCCGTGCGACGCGGCTTTGAGGCGGCGCGTGGGCTCGGTCGCGAGCGACACGCGCTGGCCGCGGATCAGATGGCGCAGCGTGCGCCACTCGTCGGCGCTCAAGGTGTCGAAATCGCGCTGGCGCAGATGTTCTTCCGAGCTGAAGGTGACGCGCGCCACGCGTTCGCGCGGCGCGCGTTCGGGCGGGTCGTCTTGGCCGATGGGCGGCTTCTGCGGGCGGCGCGCCGCCAGCGCGTCCGCGAGCCGGTTGTTGCGCACGGGCGGCGGCATGCCGCTTTTCACCTTCGGCAGCATCAGCGCACGCAACTTGCCTTCCCAGTCGGGGTCGCGCCAGAAGAGGTCGAACGCGGCGTCGAACACTTCGCGTTCATCGGGCGCGCTGACGACAAGCGCCGCGAGCGCCGCGCGCACGTCGTCGCGCCGCGCGATGTCGATCCAACGCAGCGCCGTGAGCGCATCGACCGCGTGCGCGGGCGACATCGGCAGCCCCGCGCCGCGCAGCAGGCGCACGAAGTGCACGACGTTGCGCGCGAGCATCGGCTGGGCACCGGTCGTCGATGCGGGAGCGATCGTCGGCATGGCTTACTTCGGCGCGGGCGCGGGCGCGGGCGCCGGTGCCGGTGCCTCGGCGAGACACTGCGCGATCCGCGCCGCATCGACGCGCGCGAGATCGTCCTGATACTTGAGCAGCACGCCGAGCGTGTCCTGCACCGACTGCGGATCGAGTTCCGTCACCGACAGCGCCGCGAGCGCGCGGCACCAGTCGATTGTCTCGGCGATGCCGGGCGCCTTGAAGAGATCCATCGTGCGCAGCTGATGAACGAAATCGACGGCGCGCCGCTGCAAGTCCGCGGCGGCTTCGGGCGCGCGCGCCGCGACGATCGCGAGTTCGCGGTCGCGCTCGGGATAGCCGATCCACTGATAGAGGCAGCGGCGCTTGAGCGCATCGTGTACTTCACGCGTGCGGTTCGACGTCATCACGACGAGCGGCGCACGATCCGCGCGCACGGTGCCGTACTCGGGGATCGTCACCTGAAAATCCGACAGCAGTTCGAGCAGGAACGCTTCGAACGGCTCGTCGGCTCGGTCGATTTCGTCGATCAGCAGCACGCGCTGCGCGCCGGGGTGATTCTCGTCAGGCATTAGCGCTTGAAGCAAAGGGCGCTTCAACAGGAATTCGCTGCGATAGAGCGTGTCGTTCGCGGGGCGCTCGCCCGCGGCTTCCGCGAGGCGCAGCGCCATGATCTGGCGCGGATAGTCCCATTCGTAGAGCGCGCTTGCCGTGTCGAGTCCTTCGTAGCATTGCAGCCGCAGCATCGTCGTGCCGAGCATCCCGGCAGCGGCCTTCGCGAGCTCAGTCTTGCCGACGCCCGGCTCGCCTTCGAGAAACAACGGCCGCTCCATCCGCAGCGCGAGGAACAGCGCGGTCGCCAGTTCGCGGCTCGCGAAGTAGCCGTGCGTGGTGAGCTGAGAGAGGGTTTCGTCGATCGAAGTGGGCGGCATGGCTTGGGTCGGCTTTGGGATGCCGTTAATCGCTTTAGTCGTAGCGCTTATAGTGATCTGCAATCAATCGAACGCGAAGCGGCGCGGGCTTGCCGCAAAGCAGGACGCTTCGCCCGAGAAACGGGCGAAGCGAAAACACCCATGCGTCCTGCACTCGACAGGAAGCCAAGCGCCCGGCGCTAAGCCGCCCTCTCGACGGCGCGCCCCGCGAGCACCGGGATCAAATGCGCGCGATAAGCCGCACTTGCGTGCAGATCGGTGTTGAGATCGTCCGGCGCGATCGTCACGCCGCGCGCGGCCGCCGCCGTGAAGTTCGCGCAGAGCGCGGCCTCGAGCGCCGTCGCGCGAAACACCGACGACCCCGCGCCCGTCACCGCCACGCGCACGCCGTCGGCGCGTTTCGCGACGAACACGCCCACGAGCGCGAAATGCGACGCGGGGTTCGGAAACTTCTCGTACGCGGCCTTCTCGGGCACCGGAAACTCGACGGCGACGATCAACTCGTCGGGCGCCAACGCGGTCTCATACATGCCGACGAAGAAATCGCTCGACGAAATCCGTCGCCGATCGGTGACGATGGTCGCATCCAGTGCCATTGCCGCCGCCGGATAGCAGGCCGCCGGATCGTTGTTCGCGAGCGAACCGCCGATGGTGCCG
>DATGHJ010000095.1:0-11061 GCA_035308085.1 Trinickia sp.
CATCAACGGCGACGAACATGTGCTCGTCGATCCGGCGAAGCTCTCGCCGGACAGCGCCCACCACTTCGCGCTCGACTGGTACTCGCCGTCGTGGGACGGCCGCTATGTCGCATACGGCATTTCCGAAGGCGGCTCGGAGAAGAGCGTGCTGCACGTGATGGATCTGAAGACCGGCAAGGTGCTCGCGGAGACCATCGACCGCACGAGCGATTGCGTCGTGTCGTGGCGCGGCGACAACCAGTCGTTCTTCTACCTGCGCTATCCGAAAGCCGGCCCCGACACGCCGCCCGCGTTGAGCGAGTACAACGCCGCGACATTCCTGCATGTGCTCGGCCAGCACGCCGAAGGCGACGGCGACGAAGCGGTCTTCGGCAAAGGCGTTTCGAACGAGGTCGACGTGCCGGAAGGTCAGGCGACTTATGTGCTGCTGTCGCCGCATTCGCCATATGCCGTTGCCGTCGCGAATCGCAACATGGACGACAACCCGAACACGTTTTACGTCGCGCCGCTCGACAAGATCGATGGCGCAAAGACGCCGTGGAAGAAGATCGCGACGCCCGAAGACGGCGTGACCGACGTGCAGCTGCGCGGCGACCGTCTTTACGCGCTGACGGACAACGGCGCACCGCGCTTTCAGATTCTGTCGACGCCGCTTGCGCATCCGGATCTCGCGCATGCCGACGCCGTCGTGCCGCAAGGCCCGAACGTGATCGACGCGTTCGAGCTCGCGAGCGATGCCATCTATGTCGCCGAACGTGCCGGCGCGAGCTTCCAGCTTCAGCGCGTGTCTTTCGACGGCAAGGAGAGCAAGTCGATCGCGCTGCCGTTTGACGGCACCATTCGCGGCCTGACTACCGATGCGCACGCGCCCGGCGTCATGTTCGGGCTTCAAGGCTGGGTCAAGGCGCCTCGTGAGATCGTGTATCAGCCGGGCGCGGCTGCGGCAACCGACACCGGTCTCGTTCCGCCATCGAAGACGGAATCCGGCGCATTCGAAGCGCACGACGAGTTCGCCACCAGCTACGACGGCACGCGTGTGCCCGTGTCGATCATCGCGAAGAAGGGCGTGACGCGTGACGGCTCGCACCCGACGATCGTGTTGGGCTACGGCAGCTATGGCCTGTCGTTGGACCCGATGTACCGGCCCGAGTGGCAAGCGTGGCTCGACCAAGGCGGCATCATCGCAGTCTCGCACATGCGCGGCGGCGGGGAATACGGCGATGCGTGGCATCGCGCGGGACAGAAGCTCACGAAGATCAACACGATGCTCGACTTCATCGCTTCCGCGCGCCACATGATCGGGCAGCGCTACACGCAGTCGAAGTATCTGGCGGCCAATGGCCGGAGCGCGGGCGGCATCGTGATGGGAGGTGCGCTGACGATCGATCCAGGACTGTTCCGCGTCGTGCTTGATGACGTCGGCGTGTCGGATGCGTTGCGCTTCGAGACGGAACCGAACGGCCCGCCGAATGTGCCCGAGATGGGTTCGACTTCAACCGAAGCCGGCTTTCACGGCCTGTATGCGATGAGCGCCTACGCGCACTTCCACGACGGCACGCCTTATCCTGCGGTGCTGTTTACGACCGGAGCCAACGATCCGCGCGTGTCGCCTTGGCACATGATGAAGATGGCCGCTCGCGTGCAAGAGGCCACGAGCAGCGGCCGCCCGGTGCTGTTGCGCGTCGACTACGACGCCGGTCACGGCATGGGGTCGAGCACCGCGCAACGCGCGAACCAGCTGGCCGACTCGTGGTCGTTCGCGTTGTGGCAGATGGGGGTGGCGGGGTTTCAGCCGCGGCAGTGATTGCCGCGGCGTCTTCCTCTACCGTTATTGCCCGGTGTAGCCGACCGGTACGGTGACGTTGGCCTTGATCACGCTCGGGTTCGAGGACACGACGTAGATCGGGGCCTCGGTCAACGTTAGATTTACCACGCCGTTCGTGTAAGGCACCGTGCTCGCATTGCCCATCATGTCGAGCACGGTCACGTTGCCGCTCGCGCCGCTCGAATCGACGGTCAGCGAGTAGCTCGTGCTGTACGTCGAGCTATAGCTGCCCGCCGACGTCGGCCACTGCGCGTTGTTGTGCGTCCACAAGGCGGTGATGACGGTGTTGCCCGAGAGCTGCTGGAACGCGTAGCCATACACCATCGACGGCAAGCCGTTCAGGCGTCCGAGTGTTTGCGTACCGTCGACAATGCGCGTCATCGCTGCGAACGCCATCGCTTCGGGCTTCGGGCTCAGGTTCGTCGCACCGTAGTTGCCCTGTGAATCGACGACGTCGAAGAACGAACCGTAGCCGACTTCACCCGGGTAATCAGGCCCGTAGAAGAAGTACGTCACCTGCGCGCCTTCGCCGAGGATGATCAGGTGCGCGCGCGCTGCGACAGCGGCCTGTGCGTAGAGCTGGTTGGCCGACGGGGAGTTCGGGCCGTAGTTCACGTTGGCGTCGTAGCTGATGCCGAGCTCGGTCGACCAGAGCTTCATGTTCGGCTTGATCGTCTGCATTTCCGAGCGCAGTTGCTGCATCTGCTTGTCGAGCGCGTTGGCGACGTTCGCCGGGTTCGGGTCCGTGTCATACAGCTCGGGCGGATGCGCCGGATACGTGCCGGCGTTGTAGTAGCCGTGCGTCGTGATGCCGTCGAGGTACTGGCCCAAGCCCAGTGCGGCGTACGTTTGCAGATAGCCGCTCGTGCACTCGGTCGTGCAGTTCGCCACAAACGGATTGGTCGTGCCCATGACGACCGCGTTCGGGTCCGTCGCATGCAGGCCGTTGTAGACCGCCGCGTACATCGAGACGAAGTTCGCCTGCGAATCCACCCACTGCGGCTCCCACGTCACCTGGTAGTAGTTCTTCGACTGGCTCGGGAAGTAAGCCTTGCGGTCCGCTTCCGTATCCGTGCCGACGCGCTGCATGTAGCTCTGGTAGTAGCTCAGATTCGTCGGCGCGTTCGTGTCGTCCTGGTAGCCGCCGGTGGGGCTGGCCCACGCGGGAATGCCGTCGAGGCGCACGAGACGCATGACCTTGCCGGTCGTGTAGGCCGAGTTGAGGCTCGAGAGCGACGGCGTCCACGTGTTCGGCCCGTTCGGCTCCATGGTGGAAAGCTCGCGGTCGTCGATCGTCTGCGAGATGCCGAGATCCGACAACGCGGCGGCATTGCTGTTGAAGCCCTGCATGCCGAAGCGGTGCTGATCCTGGTGCGCGTACGTGACGGCCGGGACGGCGCTCGAGACGTTGGGCATGATGCCGAAAGTGGCGATGCCGGTCGGACGCGTGCCCGCTTCCGGCAGGGTTCCGCCCGCGTTGGCGAGCGTCGCCGTCACGGCGAAATAGCCGCCGAGCGAGGTTTTGCACGAGAGCGTGTTCGTCTGCGCGCCGCTCGCAACCGGGAACGTGCCGCTGCCCTTGACGTTGCCGAGGGCATCCTGAATGGACCACGTGACGGAATCGGACGACGGCGCGTTGGTGACGAACTGCACCGGGAACGTGCTGCCCGCGGCGAACAGGCGGGTGCCGTCCGAGCTCGGCGTATCGGCCGTGATCAGGCCGTTGGTGCTGCCGCCAGATGCCGTAGCGGGCGCGGCGCAGCTGATGGCGCCGCTCGAGGAGGCGTTGGCCGTCGAACTCGAAGTCGAAGACGAACCGGAGCTCGTGCTGGTGCCGGAGCCGGTCGTCGAGCCCGTGGTCGTGCTGGTGCCGGAGCCCGTCGTCGAGCCCGTGGTCGTGCCGGTGCCGGAGCCCGTGGTCGAACCCGTGGTCGAACCCGTGGTCGTGCCGGTGCTTGAGCCCGTCTTCGAGCCGGAAGTGGTGCCCGTGCTGGTGCCCGACGCCGAACCGGTGCCCGTGGAGGCGGTGGTGGTCGACGGAATCCAGCAGCTCTTGCTCGTGCCATAGGCAGGATCGCCGCCGAACGCCGCGTTCGTGCACGCCACGCCGTTCGTGAAGCTCTTGGTCACGTTGTTGGCCGTCGTGCTCGCGCCGAAGATAACGTTCATCGTCCCGGTGAACGAGCAGAAGCCGTTTTCAGACGCGCACTTGGTCCACGAGGTCGTCGCCGGCGCGGAGGTAGTGGTGCTAGTGCTGGTGGTCGAGCCGGTGGTCGAGCTGGTGCTCGAGCCGCTCGACGTCCCGCTGGCGTACCAGCAGCTCTTTGAATAGCCGTAGGCCGGATCGGTTTGCGAAACGACGCCGTTCGTGCAGCTCACGCCGTTCGTGAACGGTCCGTTGACGTCATACGAGGTGCTGGTGCCGAAGACAACTTTTGCGGTCCCGGAGAACGAACAGAACTGGTTCTCTTGCGCGCAAAGCGTGTAAGTGACCCCGCTGACGACGAGCGTGCTTTGAGCGTGGGCGCTGGTTGTCCAGAGCGCCGTGAGGCTCAAAATCAACCCGAACAAAACCTCGGTAAAACTTACTCTAGTATTAACTCGCCAGATTGGATTGGCGGATATGCGAAGATTTATGGCTTCTCGATTCGACACGACGTGACCCTTTTTGCGTGGTTGAGTCTGAAGATTCAGGCACGTCGAATGCTAATGGAAATCAAATTTTCAACAAAGGAAAATAATCCTCAAAAAATGACGTGACTCGAATGGGGATCGGTGTTATTGACCGAGCCCCTTCGGAAATAAATGCTTTAATGAAACCCGGATAGTGGGCCAATGTCCCTGAAGGTCACGATATTTAGCAGGCATTTCCCCGCCCTGGACAGGGCTGGCGCGCGTCAAAATCGTCTTAAAGTTTGCGACCCCGTTTATAAATATCGTTTCGAAATACTATCCAATTCCGCCATTAGCATTGATTAGCCAATTCAGAAACGGAAAATGGCATGACTTTCCTAATTGGCTTTCGACGATATTTTAAAGCTGCGGGAGTATAGCAGGTAGGATTTGCGCCATTTGATTCCAACGGCGTGTTTTGAATTCGACCCGAATATCGCTATTCTTTCACTCCGAACGGCACCGAATCTGTCGACTCGTTCAACCATTCAAAATGCTGACATTGGCCGGCGAAGTTCTCGAATTCGGTGTGCTCACGTTGCGCGAGCACACCGAGCGGGCGGGCGAATCAATCGCGCGCCGCTCTCGAGTCCGCTGAAGCGGCGCCGTCTAACCTGCGCCCGCGCACAAGACGGTGCTCAAGGCGAATGCGCAGTACGCCATCGAGAATCAAAAGCTGCTCGCGCAACGCGTTGGCCCGTCGCTCGCCGAGCCCGTCCAGAACGATCTTCTGATCCAAGACGTCGCCGCTTCGTAGCACCACGAAATCGCTCACCGACGCTTCCTGCGCTCTTAGATGCGCTTTCACGCATGATACGACGTCCTGGCGTGCAACGGAGACGAGATGGAGGATGTGGGTCAGCTGAGAACCCGGCAGACATGGCAACCCGTTCTCTACTGGGTCCACTGCGGGTTGTGAGGAGAGTGATTGACGCATGGCAGCTCCGGAAATTGAAGTTGTTCGAACCGGTGCTAGCTATGCCGCTCCCGCTTCGTTGCCGACAATCGGCCGCATCGCCCTAAGGCTTCCACCTTGCCCGGGAAGGCAGGTTGGCGTCGGACTCGTCCGACTCTGGATGCAGAACGCATGATAGCAAATGCCGTCGGCTCAGCCAATCGGCCGCTCGATGGGCAGGGTGCTCCGGCGGTACGGAAAAGAAAAAAGAAAAGGGCCGAAGATTGCGTGAATCTTCGGCCCATGGAGTGTCGTTTTTTTAACTAGCCGGCCCATATTCTCATGCGCGGCGCCGCGCGCAATGCAAGCCGTGCAATTTCTACCGCTTCTCCCAGGATGCTGTGCCCTCGCGTGTTTTGATCAGCGCGTGCCGCTCGAGCAGGTCGAGCATCACGATCACGCGGCATCGCTGCGTGGTCACGAGATCGTGCGTTTTGACGAGCGCGCGAATGCGGTTTTCCCAGTATTCGACATCGAACCGGTTCGCCGCGCTGGCGGCGTCGGTGCGCGTAACGAGCTGGACCATGCGCTCGAAGTGGTCGAGCTGCTTGTCCGCCAGCTGCGCTGGCAGCAGCCCACCGGCCTTGGCCGTCGGTTGGTCGTTGGTGACAGTCATGTCGATCTCTTATCAGGAGCCCCCGCATCCCCTGCAAAGGCTTTTGGGGCCTTTACGGCAGCGACGATATCGCGTTTTTTTTGCTACGCTTGACCATGCGTCTCACTTTACGACGCCGGCAGCCGTATCATTTGCGATTGCCGCTGCCGCCAGCGGCGGCACCGCATTTCTTCCCTCGTCAAAAGGCACCATGACCGAGCGCTCGATGCCGAACGGAACCCCCCGCGACGCCGCACTTCGTGACGGCATCGTGATGCACACTTTCAGCACCCGCCCGCTCATCGCCACCGAACAAGTGCTGGCTTGGCGCGCTCGCGTGGGGCACGTGGTAGACGTGCCGCCATCGAAGCAGCAGATCCGCGAGGGGTTCAACGGACACATCGACTTGTATGGCGTCGGCGGACTGACCTTCACCGATTGCAGTACCGAAGCGATGGTCCTCGAGCGCTCGGTCGCGCGCGTTTCCACCGATACGAATCGGAATATCGCCTTCCATATGTTTCTGGAGGGTGGAGTCGGCAGCGTCACAGGCATGCACAAGAAGCGTAGTGCCGCCGACCCGCAGCAGGGCATCCTCGCACTGGATTTGAACCAGCCGTTCAAGGTCGAACGGCGCGCGTGTCGCGTGGTGACGCTGTTCGTGCCGCGGCAGATCGTGGCCGAGGGGCTAGCGGACGTCGATTCGATTCATGGCCGGGTTGTCCCGCAGGAGTCGCCGCTTGCGCGTCTGATCCTGGATCACGCGGCCGGGATCGTCAGGGACATTTCCCAGCTCGACTCCGGCAGCGCAGCCGATGCATTGAACACCGGCGCCGACCTTCTGATCGCCGCCTTCCGGCAGGACCTGAGCTTGAAGGGCGCTGGCCGCGCCTCGCTTCAAGCCGCGCTCATCGGGCAAGTTCGGCGCTACGTGGAAGCCAATTTGCACAGTGGCGATCTGACGCCGGCGAACGTCGTCGACGGGCTGCAGTTGAAGCGCTCGACGATCTATCGCTGGTTCGAGCACGAGGGCGGACTCGGTGCGTATATCCGCAATCGCAGGCTAAGGGCGGCTGCCGACGAACTGGCGCGCTACCCACATCTCCCCGTTACGGAAATCGCTTACGGGCTCGGCTTTAACAGCACCTCGGATTTTTCCCGCGCGTTTCGCCGCGCCTTCGAGATGAGCCCGCAGGAAATGCGCGCACGTGCGCTCGTGCTGCAGCACCGCGCGGTATCGGGGGCTTAGTCGGACTCGGACTCGGACTCGGACTCGGACTCGGACTCGGACTCGCGCGGCGTAGGCGGGCCAAGCGATCGGTGGGATTCGGGAAAACGATTCAAGCCAACGAGCGTGACGACTGTCGCCGCCATCAGATACCACGCGGGAATCATCGGGTTGCGCGTCAGCTCGATGAGCCACGTCACCAGAAATGGCGAGAATCCGCCGAAGATCACCACGCCGAGCGCGTAGATCACGGCGAGGCCCGCCGCGCGCTGATGCTTCGGAAATGCTTCGAGCATCATCGTCGAGCCCGCGCCGGCGTTGTTCACCGCAACCGCCACATAGGCCGTGATGATGACGAGCGCGGCGATGTCGCTGACGCCGTGGGTCAGCGCCCAGAACATGGGGTAGGCCGCAGCCAGCGACGCCAGGAGCGCCACGTATTGAAGCGTCTTGCGGCTCGCGTGCCGGTCGGCGGCGCGGGCGACGAGCGGCGTCGTCACCAGGATCGCGAGACCCGACAGGCACGCGGTCAGCATGCTGCTCGCCGCAGGCCGATGCAGCGTGCGCACTAGATAAGCCGGCATGTAGAACACGGTCAGATAGATGCTCACCGATGACGCGGCCATGTTCAGGATGCCGTAGAAGAGCGTGCGCGGATGCTCCGCCAGCAAGCGCGCGGGCGTGGGTCCGCGCGGCTGCCGATCCTGGCTCGCCGCCGGCATGCGGCGCCGCAGATACCAGCCGACCGGGCCTATCAGGCCGCCCAGCACGAACGGAATGCGCCATCCCCACTCTTCCATCGCCGCCGGCGACAGCAGCGCGGCGGTCATCGCGCCGACAAACGCCGCCGCGAACGCCGCCGCGCCTTGGCTCGCACCGCGCCAGCTCACCATGAAACAGCGGCGCTCGTAGGGCGCCGACTCCATCAACGTCGCCGACGCAGGCCCGATCTCGCCCCCTGCCGCGAGCCCTTGCATCAATCGCGCGGCGACCACGAGCACGGTGGCCGCCGCGCCGATCGACGCAACCGTCGGCAGGCACGCGATGGTCCACGTGCCGATCGTCATCAGCAGCAAGGAAACGGTCATGCCGGCTTTGCGGCCGCGCGTGTCGGCGATATGGCCGATCAAGACCGCGCCGAGCGGCCGCATCACGAAGCCCGCGCCGAAGGTGGCGAGCGAGAGCAGAACGGAAGACGCCGGGCTGCTCGATGGAAAGTACAGCTTGCCGATCAGGACCGCGGAGAAACTGTAGACGGTGAAGTCGTAGGCGACAAAGCCGTTGCCGATCACGATCGCAACGATGAGTCGCGTGAAATCGGCTCGGGCCGGGACGGCTGTCTTGTCGGTTACGTTGTGCATGAGTGAGGTGGCCGCGGGGCTCGACGGCATCGCTGCGAGTGACGAGCGCCGCGCCGAATGGAATATTTCTTCTCCATCTTTACGGACGGCGCACAGAAATCTTGAGACCGCGTTGCTGTGAAACGTGCCGCCCATTCATGGGGCACGCGCCTAAAAGGATTGGGCAAGAAATTCAGAGAATCGAACAAACACAATCTTGCGCGATCGCGGCACACTCCAGCAGTTCGTCTCCGGCTTGACCCGGGCGCCTCATGGCGCCCCGGAAAGCCGCTGACGCCCTTGACGTGATCGCTTCCGCCTGCGGCCCGCCGATCGATGAGACTCAGCACCGGTCGACGCTGCGCCTTGCAAACGAGCGCATCGAGAACCACCAACGGAGCCGTCGATGTCCACTTCCTTCATTCTCAACGGCAAGTCCACCACGCTGGATGCGGATCCCAACATGCCCTTGCTGTGGGCGATCCGCGAAGTCGCGGGGCTGCACGGCACGAAGTTCGGCTGCGGCATGGCGCAATGCGGCGCGTGCACGGTCCATCTGGAAGGGCAGGCCACGCGCTCGTGCGTGCTGCCGCTCGCGGCCGTCGCCGGCCGGCACGTGACCACGATCGAAGGCTTGGAGAGCAAGCCTGCGAAGGCTGTGCAGGCGGCGTGGGTCAAGCTCCAGGTGCCGCAATGCGGCTACTGCCAATCCGGGCAGATCATGTCGGCGTCGGCGCTCCTGGAGCAAAACCACGCGCCCACCGATGCCGACATCGACGCCGCGATGAGCGGCAACATCTGCCGCTGCGCGACCTACGCGCGCATTCGCGCGGCCATCCACAGCGCCGCCGACTCGATCAAGGGATAAGCCATGACCACCGATACGACCGACATCGTTGATGACGTAGCGCGCCCCGCGCGGCGCAGCTTTCTGAAGGGCGCGGGCACGGTGGCCGCAGTGGCGCTCACCATCGGCTTCGAATGGGCCGGCCCGGCGCGGCGCGCGTTCGCGGCGGCGCCCGCTCAAGCAGGCGGCACTTTCGCGCCCAACGCCTTCTTGCGCATCGGCGCCGACGACAGCGTGACCGTGATCGCGAAGCACGTCGAGTTGGGCCAGGGTGCTTACACCGGCATTGCGACGATCGTCGCGGAAGAGCTCGACGCCGATTGGACGCAGGTTCGCGTCGAGAGCGCGCCAGCCGATGCGAAGCGCTACGCGAATCTCGCGTTCGGCACGATGCAGGGTACGGGCGGCAGCTCAGCCATGGCGAACTCGTGGATGCAGCTTCGCCAAGCCGGTGCGAAAGCGCGCGCGATGCTCGTCTCGGCGGCGGCCGCGAAATGGAAGGTGCCGGCCGCTCGGCTGCGTACCGAACGCGGCAGCGTCGTCGACCCGGCGAGCGGTCGCCGCGCGACGTACGGTTCGCTGGTTTCCGCCGCGGCCAAGCTGCCCGTGCCGGATGCCGTCACGCTCAAAGACCCCAAGGATTTCAAGCTGATCGGCGCGAAGATTCCGCGCGTGGACGCGGCGGCGAAGTCGAACGGCACGGCGCAGTTCACGATCGATGTCACGTTCCCCGGCATGCTCGTGGCGCTCATGCAGCGTCCGCCGCTGTTCGGCGCGACGGTGAAGTCGTTCGATGCGACCGCAACCAAGGCGGTGCCCGGTGTGGTGGATGTCGTGCAGGTGTCGCGCGGCGTGGCCGTCGTCGGGAAGAGCTTCTGGGCCGCGAAGCAGGGACGCGATGCGCTCAAGGTCGAGTGGGACGACACGAACGCTGAAAAGCGCAGCTCGGCGGACATCATGGCCTCGTACCGCCAGCTCGCCGAACAGCCGGGCAAGCCGGCACACGTCGCGGGCGACGCATCGCAAGCGATCCAGGGCGCTGCCAGGAAAATCTCCGCAACCTATGAATTTCCGTATCTCGCGCATGCGCCGATGGAGCCGCTCGATGCGGTCGTGAAGCTCACGGCCGATAGCTGCGAGATCTGGGCCGGCGACCAGTTCCAGACCGTCGACCAAGCCAACGCCGCGCGCACGGCGGGCCTGCCGCCCGAGAAGGTGAGCATCCACACGCTCTACGCGGGCGGCAGCTTCGGGCGGCGCGCGAACACGGAGTCGGACTACATCGTCGAAGCGGTGTCGATCGCCAAGGCATACGGTGCCGACGGCACACCGATCAAATTGCAGTGGACGCGCGAGGACGATCTTCACGGCGGCCTGTATCGACCCATGTATTTCCACAAGCTCGAAGCAGGCCTGAACGACAAGCGCGAGCTCACCGGCTGGCACCACGTCATCGTCGGCCAGTCGATAATCGCGGGCACAGTGATGGCCGGAATGATCAAGGACGGCGTTGATCCCACCTCGGTCGAAGGCGCCGCCACCATTGCCTATGACATACCCAACATCGCGGTGGACCTGTCCACCACCGCCACCGGCGT
>DATGHJ010000096.1:0-8497 GCA_035308085.1 Trinickia sp.
CAGGAGCCGTCGGTGGCGGGTGCGATGAACGTCACCGAGAGCGTGACCGAGGACGAGTTCAACGCAGCGATCGCCGCCGTTCACAACGCGTTGCGCGAGGGCGAGTCGTATCAGATCAACTACACCTATCGGCTCGGCTTCGATGTCTTCGGCTCGCCGCTCGCGCTGTATCGGCGGCTGCGCCTGCGTCAGCCGGTGCGATATGGCGCGCTCGCTGCGCTCCCGGACGGTGCCTGGGTCGTGTCGTGCTCGCCGGAGCTTTTCGTCGAGAAGGCGGGCGAGCGTTTGCGCGCGCGGCCGATGAAGGGGACGATCGCACGCGCGGCGGACCCCGCCGGCGATGCGCGCGCCGCGGCCTTCCTCGCCAACGACCCGAAGAACCGCGCCGAAAACGTGATGATCGTCGACTTGCTGCGCAACGATCTCTCGCGCATTGCCGCGACCGGTTCGGTCAACGTGCCGGCGCTGTTTTCGGTCGAGCCCTATCCGTCGGTGTGGCAGATGACATCGACTGTCGAAGCCACAGCGCGCGCCGGTGTGACGTTTGCCGACGTGTTCCGTGCGCTCTTTCCGTGCGGCTCGATTACCGGTGCGCCGAAGTATCGGACCCTGCAATTGATCGGCGAGATCGAGACGTCGCCTCGCGGGCTGTACACGGGCGCTATCGGTTGGCTGGATGCGCCGCCGCAGACTGGTGCTATTAGCGAGGTGCCGGTTTGCGGTGACTTTTGCCTGTCGGTCGCGATTCGGACGCTGGAACTCGGCGCTTCGTCGGCGTCGGGGGTGCGTCGCGGGAGGATGGGCGTCGGCGGCGGCATCGTGCTCGACAGTGTTGCCGCCGATGAATATGCGGAGTGTCGCTTGAAAGCGCGATTCCTGACAGAAGCCGATCCTGGCCTTCAGTTGTTCGAAACGATGCACGCGACCCGCGAAGCGGGTGTGCGCTACCTCGACCTCCATCTGGAGCGGCTTGGCGCGAGCGCCCGGCAACTCGGCTTTGCGTTTGACGAGGCCGGCGTGCGTGCCCGGATTGCCGAGCGTTGCGCGGCGTTGCCCGCCGGCGTCGAACACCGGTTTCGCGTGGCGCTGGCGAAAGCCGGGCACCTCGAGATCGTCGCGGCGCCGCTCGCGGTGCTTCTAAGCGACGTGGTCGGCGTGATGCTCGCGCCGGATCACGGCTTCCCGTCGACGCAGGCCGCCGATCCGTTGCTTGCCCACAAGACCACGCGCCGCGCGGAATACGACCGCGGCTGGCGTGAAGCGGAGGCGCACGGCGGCTTCGACATGCTGTTTTTCAACGAGCGTGACGAACTGACCGAAGGCGGCCGATCCAATGTCTTCGTCAAGCGGGACGGACGCTGGTGGACGCCGCCGCTATCGTCGGGCGTGCTGCCCGGTGTGATGCGCCGTGTTCTGCTTGTCGATGCCAGCTTTCAAGCGGCCGAGCGGGTGCTCGTTCGGGCGGATCTGATGAATGCGGAAGCGTTGATCGTCTGCAACGCGCTTCGAGGCGCGTTGCGCGCGCGAGTCATGCGCAATTAGCCGCTGAACATGAGCCGTGGCGCGGCGGCGCCCGGCGTGTGTCAGGCGTGGCGCTTGGCGCGCAGGCGCAGCATCCAGCCAGCAATGCGGACGCACAATGCGTGAAAACGATTCGGGTTCGGTGCGGTGGCGTCTTTGCGAAGTTGCGCCACATCAATCAGGCAAAAAGGGCTCATGACGGTCTGTCCTGGGTTAAGCGGTGTCGCCGCAGGTGGACAGACCAGGATAGTCGGCCTAGCTTCCACAGGCTATCGGATCAGTCTGAAAAAACTATGAAATAGTCTGAAAATCTGTCTATGAGCGGTTATCTGTCGATAAGTGCTCCGTCTCAGAAGGTGTGTTCCGGTCCGGGGAAGGAACCCTCTTTCACCGCGCGGACATACGCTTCGACAGCGGCCAAGATGCTCGGCTCACCATTCATGAAATCCTTGACGAAGCGCGGCCGCTTGCCGGGGAAGATGCCGAGCATGTCGTGCAGCACCAGCACTTGCCCTGAGCAATCGACGCCCGCGCCGATTCCGATCGTCGGAATGTGCAATTGCTTCGTCACTTCGGCGGCGACAAGGGTCGGAACCGCCTCCAGCACGATCAACTGCGCGCCGGCGTGCTGCAGGGCGAGCGAATCGCGGACGAGCTGGTTCGCGCCGGCTTCCGTCTTGCCCTGCACCTTGAAGCCGCCGAACGCATGCACCGATTGCGGCGTGAGACCGACGTGCGCACACACCGGCACCGAGCGTTCCACGAGAAAGCGCACGGTCTCCGCGAGCCACTCGCCGCCTTCGAGCTTGATCATCTGCGCGCCGGCGCGCATCAGCTTCACGGCGCTTGCGAACGCATCGGCTGGGGTGCCGTAAGTGCCGAACGGCAGGTCCGCGGCGATTAGCGCGCCCGGCTGCGCGCGTGCGACGCAGGCGGTGTGATACGCGATTTCGTCGAGCGTGACGGGCAGGGTCGTCGTCTGGCCTTGCAGCACGTTGCCGAGCGAATCGCCGATCAAGAGCACGTCGACGCCCGCGCGATCGAGCAGCGACGCAAAGCTTGCGTCGTAGCAGGTCAGCATCGCGATCTTTTCGCCGGCATCACGCATCGTTTGCAGTTTCGGCACCGTAATGGCTTGCCGGCTCGTTTCCTGCAAATAAGTCATGGGAGGTTCCGTTGGTGAAGATAGAGGAGGGCCGCACCGCTGATTACAGCGACGTGCCCTTGACGAAGAATTCCTTGCGCCCGCGCATCGTCTCGATGCGTTCGACCAACAGCGCAAGATCGTCCGCCGATTCGAGCGGATTCAGATGTTCGGCGTTGACGGTCAGCACGGGCGCGCCGTCGTAGTGATAGAAGAACTCGTTGTACGCGTCGCAGAGCGCGCGCAGGTAGGCGTCCGAGATTTGCAGCTCCGACGGCCGCGCGCGCTTCTGGATGCGCGTGAACAGCACTTCGGGACTGGCCTGCAGGTACACGACGAGATCGGGCTGCGGTGCCGCGGCGGTGTCGATACGGGAGGCGAGCGCGCGATAGAGCGGGTACTCGTCGTCGGGCAGCGTGAGGCGCGCGAAGATGTCGTTCTTCTGCGCGATGAAATCGGCGATCAGCGCTGTGCCGGCCGCGCGTGCCGCGATCACTTCGCGTGCTTCCTGAGCGCGTTGCAGCGCGAACTGCAGTTGCGTCGCGAGCGCGTAGCGGGCGGAGTCGCGATAGAAGCGTTCGAGGAAGGGATTGTCGTCCGGGCGTTCGAAGAGCGGCTGCATCGACCAGCGTTCGCTGAAGATGCGCGCAAGCGAGGTCTTGCCGACGCCGATCGGTCCTTCGATGGCGATGTACGGATACGGCGGGCGCAACTGCGGCGCAGTGACGGTGAGCGGGTTGGTCGTCATCGGCAGCTGCCGCCCTTGGCCGGTTTGGCGGCGGCTTCGTTGCCGCCGCGGAGTGCTTCGAGCAGGCACTGGCAGGGCGACTTCACTTTCTCGATGCGCTGGCCCTCGACGGCTGAAAGAAACGCATCGGCCCTGCCGAGCCGCGGAATTTCGAGCGCGGGATCGATTTCGACGAGCGGCACCAGCACGAATGCGCGTTCGGTGAGGCGCGGGTGCGGCACGATCAGCTCGGGTTCGTCGATGGACTCGTCGCCGTACAGCAGGATGTCGATGTCGAGCGTGCGGGGCGCATTGCGAAAGGGGCGCTCGCGGCCGAAGTGCTGCTCGATCTTGTGACACAGCGCGAGCAGATGGTGTGCGCCGAGCGACGTCTCGAGCTTCACGGCGAGGTTGAAATAGTCACCGCCGCCCGCGTCGATCGGGGCAGTGCGATACAGGCTCGACTTTCCGAGCACGGTGATGGTGTGCTGCTGCGCCAGACACACCACCGCGTCTTTCAGGGTCTGGCGCGCGTCCCCGAGATTCGCGCCGAGGCCGAGATAAGCAACCGTCATGGCATAACTTCCTGCGAAATTCGTACGACAGCGAGTTCGGCGACCGTCTCAGTCTTCGTGTGTGCCGTCGCGGCTCGCGTCGTTCGACTGCCTGGCGTCGGCCGACCTGCTTGCCGAATCGCCCCCCTCCATCCGCTCGCCCGTCTTGCGGCTTTTCGCGCCACTGCCGCGCCGCCGTCGTTTTCTGGGTGCCCGGTCCTTGCCGCCTAGCGAAAGCAATGCTTCACGCCCGGCGGGGTCTGCGTCGATGAATTCTGTCCACCACTGCCCGATCGACGAGTCCAGCTCGCCGGATTCGCAGCGCAACAGGAGGAAATCATACCCCGCTCTAAATCTTTGGTGTTCCAGCAGCTTCAGCGCGCTGCGGCCCGAGCGTTTTTCGAGGCGCAGCTGCAAGCCCCAGATCTCGCGCATGTCGGCCGAAAAGCGCTTGTGGATCGCGAGCTTTTCGGTCTGCATGTCGAGCACGTCGTCCATCGCGCGATGCAGCGCGGGCACCGGGTATTCGCCGTTGGCCTCGTACTGCTGCCAGCGCTGCTGCATGTCGTGCCACAGGAGCGTCGCGAAGAGGAAGCCCGGCGATACGGGTTTGCCCGCGCGCACGCGCTCGTCGGTGTTGTTCAGCGCGAGCGTGATGAACTTCTCGCCATGAGGCTGTTCGAGCACGACGTCGAGCAGCGGCAGCAGACCGTGGTGCAGCCCTTCCTTGCGAAGCTGCTTCAGGCACGCGAGCGCATGGCCCGAGAGCAGCAGCTTCAGCATCTCGTCGAAGAGGCGTGCGGCCGGCACGTTGTTGATGATATCGGCGAGCTTCTTGATCGGCGCGCGCGTCGCGTCTTCGATCTCGAAGCCGAGCTTCGCCGCGAAGCGCACGACACGCAGCATCCGCACCGGGTCTTCGCGATAGCGCGTGGCGGGGTCGCCGATCATGCGCAGCACGCGGGCGCGCACGTCGGCGAGACCGTTGTGGTAGTCGAGCACCGTCTGCGTGGCCGGGTCGTAGTACATCGCGTTGATCGTGAAGTCGCGCCGCGTGGCGTCTTCGTGCTGCTCGCCCCAGACGTTGTCGCGCAGCACGCGGCCGCTCGCGTCGACGGCGTGCGTGCGGCGGTCGAGCTCGTCGCGCTTCAGGCGTTTCGGCGGCGGCGTACCCCCGAAGGGGGCTTCCTTCGGGGCGTCAGCCGGCGGCGGATCGAAGAGCGCGCGGAACGTCGACACTTCGATGATCTCCTGCCCGAACTGCACGTGCACGATCGTGAAGCGCCGGCCGATCAGGCGCGCGCGCCGGAAGAGGCGCTGCACTTCTTCGGGCGTGGCGTCGGTGGCGACGTCGAAATCTTTCGGCGCGACGCCGAGCAGCAGGTCGCGCACCGCGCCGCCGACGATGAACGCCCGATGCCCCGCCTGCTGCAGCGTATCGGTGACGCGCACCGCGTTGCGCGAGATCAAATCGGGGTCGATGGCGTGAGCGTCGGCCGACAGGATGACGGGTGCCTCCGGATCGCGCGCGCCGGCGCGGGCGGTTTTGGCCGTGGTCTGCGTCGTCTTGCGGCGCTGTTTCGCGACCTCTTCGGTGCGCGTGTCGGGCGCGTAGTCGCTGTCGGCCGCGGCGTAGGCCGTTTCGCCGTCAGTGTCGCTCTTTGCCGCCGGCTCTTGTCCGAACAGCTTGCGGATGAGTTTCTTGATCACGACGGTCCAAAGAGATCGAGGATGCGCCAGCCTTTCGATTGCGCGTGGGCGCGCAGCGTGGCGTCGGGATTGGTCGCGATCGGGTCGGTTACTTTTTCGAGCAGCGGAATGTCGTTGTGCGAATCGCTGTAGAAATAGCTGCGCTCGAAATCACCCCACGTCTTGCCGAGCGAGGCGAGCCATGCCTCGGTGCGCACGATCTTGCCTTCGCGGTAGCTGGGCGTGCCGGTGCCGCGGCCCGTGAACGCCGAGTGCGGCTGGCCGTCGACGGTTTCCACTTCGCAGGCGATCAGCGCGTCGACGCCGAATGCGGTCGCGATCGGCCGCGTGATGAACTCGTTGGTCGCAGTGACGATGCAGCAGAGGTCGCCGTCGTCCTGGTGTCCGCGCACGAGCTCGACCGCCGCCGGGATCAGCGCGGGCTTGATGACTTCGTGCATGAACTGCTCGTGCCATTGCGCCAATTGCGCGCGCGAGTATTTCGCGAGCGGCGTGAGCATCGCGCACAGGTACGCGTGGATGTCGAGCTTGCCGGCCTTGTAGTCGGCGAAGAAGGTGTCGTTCTCCCGCGCGAAGCTCTCGGCATCGACGATGCCGAGCTTCACCATGAAGCGACCCCATTCGTGGTCGCTGTCAGTCGGGATGAGCGTGTGATCTAGATCAAAAAGGGCGAGATTCGTCATGAGGGCGCATTTTACTTGAAGCGGACTATTTGAACCGGCCGTTCGGCCGGGCGGCGGCCTCGCCGGGTTCGGGCGCGGCGGCGCTCGCGCCCGCCGCAGCGTCGGGCGACGCGAGCATCGTGCGCAGCAGCGGCAGCGTGACCGCGCGCTTTTGTTCGAGCGAAAAACGATCGAGCGCGTCGAGCAGCGCCATCAGGCTCGGCATGTCGCGCCGGAAGTGCGTGAGCAGGTAAGCGGGGACATCGTCGGCGAGCGCAATGCCGCGTTCCTTCGCGGCGTGTTTGAGCACGGCGGCTTTGCCTTCGTCGGGCAAGGGCGCCAAGTGAAAGACGAGGCCCCAGCCGAGGCGCGTGCGCAAGTCTTCGCGCACGGAGAGCCCGATCGGCGCGGCGTTGCCGGTGGCGACGAGCGCGCTCGTCGGATGGGCGCGCACCTCGTTGAAGAGATTGAAGAGCGCGATCTGCTGCGCGCCCGAGAGCCGGTCGCAGTCGTCGACCGCATAGAGCGAGACGCGCGGATCGAACGAGAACGCGGCGAGCGCGCTTGGCGGGCTAAGAAAGCGCGCCTGGCCCGGGGCCGCCTCGTGCACGACGGCTTGCAGCAAGTGACTGCGTCCGCAGCCGGGCTCGCCCCAGACGTAAAACGTGCGGTCCGCGAGCGGTCCGGCGGCGAGCGCGCCGTCGAGTTCGCGCAGGCGGGTTACCAGCTCGGCGTTCGCGCCGGCGAAGAAGTTGTCGAAAGTCGAAGGCGGCGGAGTGCCGAGATCGAGCGTCAGTTGACGGTGGACGGTCACAATAAAGACGAATCAGTTCTTGTAGAGCGTGCTCGCCAGATAGCCGCGCTTCAACTCGCGCAGCGCCGTCGAAATGATGGCGCTGACCGGAAGCGCCATCAACACGCCGAAAAAGCCGAACAGCTGGCCGAACGCGAGCAACGCGAAGATCACCGCGAGCGGATGCAGGCCGATGCGCTCGCCGACGAGCCGCGGCGTCAAAAAGAATCCTTCGAGGATCTGGCCGACGCCATACACGATGGCGACCGCGCCGAAGCCATACCAGTCGCCGAATTGGAGCAGTGCGGCGATGAGCGCGAGCGCGAGGCCGGTTGCGTAGCCGATGTAGGGGATGAACACGGCAAGACCCGTGAAGATGCCGACAGGAAGCGCGATCTCGAAGCCGGCGATCATCAGCGCGATCGCGTAGAACGCAGCGAGCACGCCCATCACGAGCAACTGGCCGCGCAGGTATTGCGACAGCACCTGATCCATTTCCTTGACGAGATAAAGCGTCTTGTCGAGCCAGCGGCGCGGAACGAAGCTCTGGAGGCGCGCGAGCATGCTGTGCCAGTCGTACAGCAGGTAGAACAGCACGAGCGGCACCATCACGACGTTGCCGATCAAGGTGATCATCACGTTGCCGCTCGTGCGGATCGACTTCCATGCCGCGAGCGCGACCTGTTGCGCGCTGCCTTCGAGCTGGCTCGTGAGCATGTCGCGGATGCTCGCGAAATCGAGCGAATCGCCGAGGCCGAGGAGCGAGAGCTTCGGCTGCAGCCAGACGTTCAGCTTGGCGATGAAGACGGGGATCTGCTGTTTGAGCTGCGGGCCTTCCTTCTGGATCACGGCGAGCACGAGCAGCACGAGCACCGTGATCATGCACGCGAAGACCAGCATCATGAGCAGCGCCGCAAGGCCGCGCGGCACGCGGTGCCGCACGAGCCAATCGACGCCCGGCTGCAGCATGTAGGCGAGAATTGCGCCGAGCAGGAACGGCGTGAGAACGGGGCTCAGCACCCACAGCAGAATGCCGAATCCGAGCGCGAAGGAAAACCAGACGAAGGCCTGGCGCTGGTACGGCGTGAATAGGGGAGAGTTCTGCAACAAGTGGTTTTCCCTGTGTGTATGGGACCCGAGTCACGCGCAAAGGCGCTAACCCGGGATCGACATCGGGTAAAATCGCATTTTACCGACCTTCTCGCCCTTCCCCCATGAATCAACCGAAATCCGCCCCGAACAGCGAATCCCAAGGCCTGTCGTATCGCGACGCGGGCGTGGACATCGATGCGGGCGACGCACTCGTCGACGCGATCAAGCCCTTTGCCAAGAAAACCCTGCGCGACGGCGTGCTCGGCGGCATCGGCGGATTCGGCGCGCTGTTCG
>DATGHJ010000097.1:0-2806 GCA_035308085.1 Trinickia sp.
AGGCGCGCTCATGGCAAAAGAGCGTCTCGCGATTGCCGACCGCGATCACGTCGTTGTGGAAGACGCCCGCATCGATCACGTCGGGGCTCTGCTGCGCGTAGACGGTCGCTGCGTCGTCGAGGCCATGGCGTTGTGCCACGGCGCGACTCGCTTCGAACGTCTGGCGCGCCGGATAGCGCTTCGGTTCCGGCCCGCGGCGATATTCACTGCGACCGTAGACGAAGAACTCGACGCCCCGCTTGCCGTACTCCGCGCAAAAACGCGTGTGATTCGCCGCGCCCTCGTCGCCGAGCGCGGGCGTGCCCGGCAGCGCATCGTGCACCGCGAAGCGCGCTTCGTCGGCGAAGATCGCGGAGAGCGTGCGGCGCGTCGCTTCGTGCTCGATCGCGCGATGCAGCTTGCTCGTGAGGTTGGCCGGCGTGAAGTGGACGCGGCCGTCGTTCGTATCGGCCGACGGGCTCACCGTGGCCGCGTTGGCCGTCCACATCGCCGAGGCCGAGCTCGCGGCCGCGAGCAACTCCGGCGCTTCCTTCGCGGCGCGCTCGATCACGCGCGTCTCGTTGCCCGAGAACCCGAGCTCGCGCAACAGGCGCAGCGACGGACGCTCCTGCGGCGGCAGCACGCCTTGCAGGAAACCGAGCTCCGCAAGCTGCTTCATCTTGCGCAAGCCTTGCTTGGCCGCCGCCTTCGGATTGGCAACCGACTTCTCGTTGTTCTGCGAGGCCACGTTGCCGAACGAGAGCCCTGCGTAGTTGTGCGTCGGACCTACGAGTCCGTCGAAATTGGCTTCCCGAGCTTCCATAGCCAGTCCTTAGAAGTGAAGGCCCGGCGAGACGCTCGCGGGCATTTGCAGTTGCGCGCTTTCGACCGAGGCCATCGGGTACGCGCAGTAATCGGCGGCGTAGTAAGCGCTCGGGCGATGGTTGCCCGAGCGTCCGGTGCCGCCGAACGGCGCAGCGGACGACGCCCCGTTGGTCGGCCGGTTCCAGTTGACGATGCCGGCGCGGATCGTGCGCTGGAAATGCGTCCAGGTGGCTTCGTCGTCGGCGAGCAGGCCCGCCGAGAGGCCGTAGACGGTGTCGTTCGCGCGCTCGATCGCTTCGTCGAAAGCCGAATAGCGGACGATTTGCGCCAACGGCCCGAAGTGTTCTTCGTCGGGCAGCTCGCTCACCGTCGTGACATCGAGGATCGCCGGGCTCACGAAGCCGAGCTGCGGGTCGCGCTGCTCCATCGTCAAGAGCGCCTTGGCGCCGCTCTCGATCAAACGGCTTTGCGCCTGAACCAGCTTCGACGCCGCGCGCGCCGACACCACCGCACCCATGAACGGCTGCGGCTCGGCGTCGTAGAGGCCATACGCGATGCGCGAGCTGACTTCGACGAAACGCGCGAGGTAGCGCTCGCCGAACGCGTTGCTCGGTACGAAGATGCGCCGGGCGCAGGTGCAGCGCTGCCCCGCCGACAGGAACGCCGACTGAATCGTGTGATGCACGGCGGCATCGATATCGTCGACATCGGCGACGACGAGCGGATTATTGCCGCCCATCTCGAGCGCGAGCACGATCTCGGGACGTCCGCCGAACTGCTTGTGCAGGAGCGTGCCGGTGTCGGAACTGCCCGTGAAGAAAAGGCCGTCGATCTGACGATGATTCGCGAGCGCGATACCCGTGTCCTTCTCGCCTTGCACGAGATTGAGCACGCCTGCCGGCAGGCCCGCGTCGCGCCACACTTCGACCGTTGCGCGCGCAACGTCCGGCGCCAGCTCGGACGGCTTGAACACGACCGCGTTGCCCGCGATCAGCGCGGGCACGATGTGCCCGTTCGGCAAATGGCCCGGGAAGTTATACGGCCCGAACACGGCGACGACGCCGTGCGGACGGTGGCGCAGCACGGCCACGCCATCGGCCATCGGCGCGCGCTTCTCGCCGGTGCGCTCTTGGTACGACGTAATCGAGATCTCGACCTTCGCCGCCATCGTGGCGACTTCCGTGCGTGCTTCCCACAGCGGCTTGCCGGTCTCCCGGCCAATCGCGTGCGCGATCGCTTCCTTGCGCTCGGTCAGTAACGTTGCGAAGCGGCGCACGATGGCGCAGCGCGCTTCGAAGCTCACCGCGGACCAGGTCGCGAACGCGCGGCGCGCGCTTTTTACAGCACGGTCGACGTCATCGGCCGAGGCGCTCCTGCCTTCCCACACGGTCGCGCCCGTGCCCGGGTTGCGCGACGCAAAAGCGGGGCCGCTCGCGGCGGCCCATTCGCCGTCGATAAAGAGTTCTGTCATGATGCCTCCCGCTGGGCCGCCCCGAGGGGTGTATCAGCCCCCTCGGGGGGAGCTTTGCATGGGACCGGAGTAAGCGCTAAAGCGCCAACTCCGGTCGACAGCAAACTATAGTAAGCGTGGGGGTAGTTCATGATGCCTCCCGCTGGGCCGCCCCGAGGGAGGCATCGGCCCCCTCGGGGGGAGCTTTGCATGGGACCGGAGTAAGCGCTAAAGCGCCAACTCCGGTCGACAGCGAACGATAGTGAGCGTGGGGGTAGTTCATATTCATCCCTGTTTAGATTTGAGCGGCAACACGCGCACCGGGTCGCCGGCCTTGACGTTCAGCGCGGCCGCTTCTTCCGCGGTCAAACGGAACACGCCTTCATCGGCCAATCCCGCCGCCACGCCCACCCGAAAATCGCCAAGCGACGTATTCGACACGAGCGAACGCGGCACATCGGCCGCCGCCGCAACGGCACCGATCTCGACCGGCACTACGACGCTTTCGCGCACCGTGCGCAGGTCCGCGATATGGCATTCGAGGACGGGGCC
>DATGHJ010000098.1:0-2686 GCA_035308085.1 Trinickia sp.
GGGCCTCTGGGTGGCGATGAAGTGCGTAACCGACGTGGTCGAATCGTCAGCCTCGGTCGATATCGATCCGCACCGCACGCAGATCGTGCTGCCCAGCGATTTCGTGATGCCCGACGGCGGCCTGAACATTCGCTGGCCCGATCCGCCGCTCGTGCAGGAAGCGCGTCTGCTCGACTACAAGTGGTACGCCGCGCTCGCCTACGTTCGCGCGAACAAGCTCGACCGCGTCGAGATCGATTCGCCTCATGCGCGCTTTGGCATCATCACCGGCGGCAAGGCGTATCTCGACGTGCGCCAGGCACTGATGGACCTCGGTCTCGATGACGAAACGTGTTCGCGCATCGGCATTCGTCTCTACAAGGTCGGCTGCGTGTGGCCGCTCGAAGCGCAAGGCGCGCATGCGTTCGCGCACGGTCTCGACGAGATTCTGGTGGTCGAGGAAAAGCGCCAGATTCTCGAATACGCGATCAAGGAAGAGCTGTACAACTGGCCGGACGGTCAGCGTCCGCGCGTGTTCGGCAAGTTCGACGAGAAGGACGGCGCAGGCGGTGAATGGTCGGTGCCGATGGGCAACTGGCTGTTGCCCGCGCACTATGAACTGTCGCCGGCGATCATCGCGAAGGCCATCGCGACGCGCCTCGACAAGTTCGACCTGCCGTCCGACGTGCGCGCGCGCATCGCGGCGCGCATCGCCGTGATCGAAGCGAAGGAGAAAGCACTCGCTAAGCCGCGCGTCATCGAGGCCGAACGCAAGCCGTGGTTCTGCTCGGGTTGCCCGCACAACACGTCGACGAACGTGCCGGAAGGCTCGCGGGCGATGGCCGGCATCGGCTGCCACTACATGACAGTCTGGATGGACCGCAACACGAGCACGTTCAGCCAGATGGGCGGCGAAGGCGTCGCTTGGACCGGTCAGGCGCCGTTCACGACCGAAAAGCACGTGTTCGCGAACCTGGGCGACGGTACGTACTTCCACTCGGGGCTGCTCGCGATTCGCGCGTCGATCGCGTCGAAGGCGAACATCACCTACAAGATCCTCTATAACGATGCGGTCGCGATGACGGGTGGCCAGCCGGTCGACGGCGTGCTGACCGTGCCGCAAATCACGAATCAGCTCGCGGCCGAAGGCGCGGCGAAGATCGTCATCGTCACCGACGAGCCGCAGAAGTACCAAGGCACGACGCTGCTTGCGCCGGGCGTGACCATTCATCACCGCGACGAACTCGACACGGTGCAGCGCGAGCTGCGCGAGATCGCCGGCACGACAATCCTGATCTACGACCAGACCTGCGCGACCGAAAAGCGCCGTCGTCGCAAGAAAGGCGAATTCCCCGACCCGGCGCGCCGCGTCGTTATCAATGAAGCGGTGTGCGAAGGCTGCGGTGATTGCTCGGTACAGTCGAATTGCCTGTCGGTCGAACCGCTCGAAACCGAGTTCGGCACGAAGCGGCAGATCAACCAGTCTTCGTGCAATAAGGACTTCTCGTGCCTGAAAGGCTTCTGCCCGAGCTTCGTGACGGTGGAAGGCGGACAGTTGAAGAAACCGAAGGCGGTCGGCGGCGACGTCGGCGAGTTGCCCGAGATTCCCGAGCCGGACCTGCCCGCGATCGGCCGGCCGTACGGCGTTCTCGTGACGGGCGTCGGCGGCACCGGCGTCGTGACGATCGGTGCGCTGCTCGGCATGGCCGCGCACCTCGAGCAGAAGGGCGTCACCGTGCTCGACGTGACCGGCCTCGCGCAAAAGGGCGGCGCCGTGATGAGCCACGTGCAGATCGCGAATGCGCCGGCCGACATCCACGCGACCCGCATCGCGATGGGCGAAGCGAATCTCGTGATCGGCTGCGACGCGATCGTCACCGCGAGCGATGAGTGCACGTCGCGCATGAAGCATGGCGCGACACGCGTGGTCATCAACAGCGCGAAGACGCCGACGGCCGAGTTCATCAAGAACCCGAACTGGACGTTCCCAGGTCTCTCCACCGAAGCCGACGTGCGCGCGGCGGCGGGCGACGACGTCGACCTCGTCGACGCGAACCATTTCGCAGTCGCGCTGCTCGGCGACGCGATCTACACGAACCCGTTCGTGCTCGGCTATGCGTGGCAGCGCGGCTGGCTACCGCTCACGCTTGCATCGCTGCGGCGCGCGATCGAGCTCAATGCCGTGCAGGTCGAGAAGAACCTGGCCGCGTTCGAATGGGGCCGCCGTGCCGCGCATGATCTGGCAAGCGTGAGGCGCGCCGCATCGCCCGCGAGCACGGGCGTGGCCGCGAGCGACGCGACGAGCGCGACCGTCATCACGCTGCACACGAAGAAGGCTGTCGATTCGTTGATCGCCAAGCGCATCGAGCAACTGACCGCCTATCAGAACGCGGCCTACGCGAAGCGCTACGCGACGCTCGTCGAACAAGTGCGCGCGGCGGAGCGAGCGCTCGACGGCGACGCGCCGAACGAGCCGCTCACCGAAGCCGTGGCGCGCAACCTGTACAAGCTGATGGCATACAAGGACGAGTACGAAGTCGCGCGGCTGCAAGCGGACCCGGCGTTCATGGCGAAGCTGGCGTCGCAATTCGACGGCGACTGGAAGCTCAACTTCCACCTCGCGCCGCCGGCCTTCGCGAAGAAGGATGCGCAAGGGCATCTCGTGAAGAAGCAATACGGGCCATGGATGATGTCCGCGTTCCGCATG
>DATGHJ010000099.1:0-5402 GCA_035308085.1 Trinickia sp.
TGGAACGTGATTCGAGCTATCGACGGCCATGACGTCGACGCGGTCGATGCGGCTATCGCCAAGGCGAAGCTCGCGGATAAGCCGACGCTGATCTGCTGCAAGACTGTGATCGGCAAGGGTTCGCCGAACAAGGCCGGCACCCATGACGTGCACGGCGCGGCGCTTGGCGCGGCGGAAATCGCGGCGGCGCGCGAGGCGCTCGGCTGGAAGTGGGAGCCGTTCGTGATTCCGCAAGAAGTGTACGCAGCGTGGGACGCGAAGGAAGCCGGCGCGAAGCGCGAAGGCGAGTGGAACACGGCGTTTGCGCGATATCGCGCAAAGTACCCGGCTGAGGCGGCCGACTTCGAGCGCCGCGTCTCGAAGCAGTTGCCGGCCGACTGGGCTGCGAAGGCACAAGCGATCATCGCCGGCGCGAACGAGCGCGGCGAGACCGTCGCTACGCGCAAGGCGTCGCAGCAGGCGATCGAAGGCTTGGCAGCGGTGCTGCCCGAGCTGCTCGGCGGCTCGGCCGACCTGACCGGCTCGAACCTCACTAACTGGAAGGCATCGAAACCGGTGCGCGCGCCGAAGAACGGCGAGACCGGCATTCAGTGGGGCAACCACATTAACTACGGCGTGCGCGAATTCGGCATGAGCGCCGCGATCAACGGCATCGCGCTGCACGGTGGCTACAAGGTGTTCGGCGGCACGTTCCTGACGTTCTCCGACTACAGCCGCAACGCGCTGCGCGTCGCCGCGCTGATGAAATCGCCGTCGATCTTCGTGTTCACGCACGATTCGATCGGCCTCGGCGAAGACGGCCCGACGCACCAGTCGATCGAGCATGTCGCGAGCCTGCGTCTGATTCCGAACCTGCAAACGTGGCGTCCGTCTGATACCGTCGAAACGGCGGTGGCCTGGACCCAGGCGGTCGAGCATCACGGCCCGTCGTGCCTGATCTTCAGCCGTCAGAACCTCGCGTTCGCGCCGCGCACCGATGCGCAGATCGCCAACATCGCGAAGGGCGGCTACGTGCTGCGCGACTGGAACGACGACGTGCCGGCCCGCAAGATCATCCTGGTCGCCACGGGCTCCGAAGTCGAGCTCGCGTTGAACGCGATCGAGCCGCTCGCGCGCGAAGGCATTGCGGCGCGCGTCGTGTCGATGCCGTGTACCAACGTCTTCGACAAGCAAGACGCCGAGTACCGCGAGCGCGTGCTGCCCACGGGCGTGCGCCGTGTCGCGATCGAAGCGGGTGTCACCGATTTCTGGCGCAAGTACGTGGGACTGGAAGGCGGCGTGGTCGGCATCGACACGTTCGGCGAATCGGCCCCGGCTGGCGTGCTGTTCAAGCATTTCGGCTTTACCGTCGAGCACGTGGTCGCGACGGCCAAGGCCACGCTCGCCTGACCAAGAACGAATGGCGTTTGCCGCGCGCGTGCCCCGACGCGCAGCGAGCGCCCGGCAGGCAAGCGACAAGTTTTTTTTCAGCCATCAGGTATCAGGAGATAAACATGACGATTCGCGTTGCAATCAACGGCTACGGCCGGATCGGCCGCAACACGCTGCGCGCCTTCTATGAAAACGGCAAGAAGCACGACATCGAGTTCGTGGCGATCAACGATCTCGGCGATGCGAAGACCAACGCCCACCTGACGCAATACGACACCGCGCACGGCAAGTTCCCGGGCGAAGTGGCGGTCGACGGCGACTACCTCGTCGTGAACGGCGACAAGATCCGCGTGCTCGCGAACCGCAACCCGGCCGAGCTGCCGTGGGGCGAGCTGGGCGTCGACGTGGTGATGGAGTGCACGGGCTTCTTCACGACGAAGGAAAAGGCGAGCGCGCACATCAAGGGTGGCGCGAAGAAGGTCATCATCTCGGCGCCGGGCGGCAAGGATGTCGACGCGACGATCGTCTACGGCGTGAACCACCAGACGCTCAAGAAAGAGCACACGGTGATCTCGAACGCATCGTGCACGACGAACTGCCTGGCCCCGCTCGTCAAGCCGCTGAACGACAAGATCGGCCTCGAAAACGGCCTGATGACGACGATCCACGCCTACACGAACGATCAGGTGCTGACCGACGTTTATCACGAAGACCTGCGCCGCGCGCGCTCGGCCACGCACAGCCAGATCCCGACGAAGACCGGTGCCGCGTCGGCAGTCGGCCTCGTGCTGCCGGAGCTGAATGGCAAGCTCGACGGCTACGCGATCCGCGTCCCGACGATCAACGTGTCGATCGTCGACCTGTCGTTCATCGCGAAGCGCGACACGACGGTCGATGAAGTCAACGCGATCATGAAGGAAGCGTCGGAAGGCGCGCTGAAGGGCATTCTCGGCTACAACTCGGCGCCGCTGGTGTCGATCGACTTCAACCACAATCCGGCTTCATCGACGTTCGACGCGACGCTGACCAAGGTGTCGGGCCGTCTCGTGAAGGTGTCGAGCTGGTACGACAACGAGTGGGGCTTCTCGAACCGCATGCTCGATACGGCTGTCGCGCTCGCGAACGCGCAGTAAGCGGCGTTCAGTCGTCGTTGTGGCGTCGGCGCGCAGGATGTAACGCGCGGCAGTGCCGCCAAAAACCGCTCCTCGGAGCGGTTTTTTTATGTCGACCCGAGTTAGCGCTTCAGCGCTTACGCCGGCCCCATGCAGAGCATTAATCGGGTCGCATGCAACGCTGCTCGCGGCGTTCCTTGCATCGCCTCGGTCAGCGCGAAGCCGAAGCCGAAAGCGGCGGCAGCGTCTCGTTTGTTTCGGCCGACCGAGGCGGCGTCGGAAAATGCACGCCGGCGCGCTGAGCCGCCGCCGCGATGTGCGCTTCGATCGCGCGCCCCGCGCCCTCGCTGTCGCGCGCTCTCAGCGCATCGAGAATCGCCCGGTGTTCGTGATACGTCGACAGCAGCAATTCGCGCTGATAGAACGGCAGGCGCTGGCTCTCCTTCATGATCTCGGCGCTGCCGCGCAAGACCGTATCGATGGCCGAATTGCCCGCGATCCCGATGATGCGCATATGGAACTCGAAATCGAGCTGCGAGGCTTCGTCGAGGTCGCCATTGGCGAGCGCGCCATGCAGCGCATCCATGTTGTCGTCGAACCAGGCGATGTCGGCCTCGCTGATCGCGAGCGCGGCCATGCGCGCCGCGAAGCCTTCGAGCGCGTAGCGCATCTGATACGTGTCCGGCAGCGACGATTGGTCGGCGAAACGCCAGGCGTGCCCGTTCATCGCCTTCGCGCTTTCCACGTAGACACCCTTGCCCGCGCGGATCGTCAGCATGCCGAGCGCTTCGAGCGTCGATAGCGCCTCTCGCAGCGATGCGCGGCTGATCTCCAGTTCTTCCGACAATTGCCGCTGCGCCGGCAACAGGCTGCCGACCGGATAGATACCGGACTCGATGCGTTCGCGGATCGTCGAGGTGGCAGCGTCCGTGACGGTATGCGTGACGTTCTTCATCTTGTTCAACACTCCAACTGGTCTGACCACCATTGTAGCCGCCCGCTGGCCGCATGCAAATCAAACTCGTCCAACCAGCCTGGACTGCAATGGAAATGCCTGATTCGACGCGGGTAAACACCGTCGAGGCTCGGCTTGACGCGACTATATCGGCTTCCTACTATTCAGCATAACTGCTCTGGTCCGACCAGTATGAACAGTTAAACTGATTCCTTCTCTTCTCATCTGGAGAAAGCCGTGTCGAAGTTCTTCAATTCGTTGTTTGGCCGGGTGATGATCGCGCTGGTCGCGGGCATCGTGATCGGCGCGTTTTTTCCGCACTTCGCCCAAACGCTCCGGCCCTTCGGCGACGGCTTTCTCAAGCTGATCAAGATGGTGATCGGGCCGATCGTGTTCTGTGTCGTCGTAAGCGGTATGGCTAGCGCGGGCAATCTGAAGAAGGTCGGCCGGGTCGGCACGAAGGCGGTGCTCTACTTCGAGTTCATGACCTCGATCGCGCTCGTGATCGGCGCGGCGCTCGCCTACTTCCTGAAGCCGGGCGTGGGCATGAACATCGACCTGCACTCGCTCGACGCCTCCGCGCTCACCACCTACACCGAGCACGCGAAGAGCCTCAAGGACGTGGCCGGCTTTCTGCTGAAGATCATCCCCGACACGGCCGTTGACGCGTTCGCGAAGGGCGACATCCTGCAAGTGCTCGTGTTCTCGGTGCTGTTCGGCTCGGCGCTGTCGCTGCTCGGCGAGAAGGCGCAGAAGGTCAACACGCTGATCGAAGAACTCTCGCACGTGTTCTTCCGCATCATGGGCTTCATCATCAAGCTCGCGCCGCTCGGCGTGCTGGGGGCGATCGCGTTCACGACGGGCGCCTATGGCGTCGGCTCGCTCAAGCAGCTCGGCGTGCTCGTGCTCGTCTTCTACGCGAGTTGCTTCGTGTTCGTTTTCGTCGTGCTCGGTATCGTGATGAAGCTCGCGGGCTTCAACATCTTCAAGCTGATCCGCTACTTGCGCGAGGAGCTGTCGATCGTGCTCGGCACCGCGTCGTCGGATGCCGTGCTGCCTCAGATCATGCGCAAGCTCGAATGGATGGGCGTCAAGGATTCGACGGTGGGCCTCGTAATTCCGACCGGCTACTCGTTCAACCTCGACGGCTTCTCGATCTACCTCACGCTCGCCGTCATCTTCATCGCACAAGCCACCAATACGCCGCTGTCAATGCATGACCTTATCGTCGTGGTGCTCGTCTCGCTCGTGACGTCGAAGGGCGCGCACGGCATCCCCGGTTCTGCGATCGTGATTCTGGCCGCGACGCTGTCCGCGATTCCCGCGATTCCGGTGCTCGGTCTCGTGCTGATCCTGCCGGTCGACTGGTTCGTCGGGATTGCCCGTGCGCTCACCAATCTGATCGGCAACTGCGTCGCGACCGTGATTGTCGCAGTGTGGGAGAACGATATCGACCGCGTGCGTGCCCGCCGCGTGCTGAACCAGGAGCCGGATGTGCGCTTCATTGCGGGCGTCGACGAAGGCGGCGCGGCCGAAGGCGTGCACGGTGCGCCGGCGGCTCCGGCCATCTGAGCCGCCCACGCCGCCCTGACCCCACCGCTTTCTTACGTTTTCAGGCGGGCAGGCCATCGATCCTGTCCGCCGCAATTCACCGGAGATTCAACCGCATCATGGCTATTCCGACGCTCGACCCCAACGCCCCTTCGTTCACGCGCCGCTACCTGAACCTCGCCGACCCGCGCCTCGGCGCGAAAGCGATCTTCGCGAGCGACGAATTCTTCGCGCCGAAAGAGCGCATGCTCGACCCGCAGCCGGCCGTCTTCATCCCCGGGAAATATGACGATCACGGCAAATGGATGGATGGCTGGGAGACGCGCCGCAAGCGCACGACCGGCTACGACTACTGCATCGTGAAGCTCGCGCGGCCGGGCACAATCCATGGCGTCGATGTCGATACGAGCCAC
>DATGHJ010000100.1:0-3692 GCA_035308085.1 Trinickia sp.
TCAAGCACAACGACAATCTCGTCTCCGCCTACGGACACGCGGGCAAGCTGCTCGTGAGCGAAGGCGACGCGGTGCGCGCCGGGCAGCAGATCGGGGAGATGGCCACCGACGCCAACGGCCGCGGCACCATCGAATTCGAAATCCGCCGCGACGGCACGCCGGTCGATCCCCTCAATTACTTGCCGCGAGCGGGCGGCTGACTGACGCGCTCGGCGCGCGGCACACCTCGTTTCGCGAGAGTTCGTCGCCGCAAAACCCGCGGCCGCCAAACGCGTCGTACGAAATTGCGTACACTTCCTAGCTTGCGTGCATCGAGACGCGCAGCGGCCTTGCGCGCCGCTGCGCCGCCGCCATCGCGATGGCGGTGGATGCCGCCGCCCCCATCGCCATCCACAGGAAGTGCCACATGATCGACCTCCGCAGCGATACCGTTACTCGTCCCAGCCCTGCCATGCTTGCCGCGATGAGCGCCGCCGAAACCGGCGACGACGTCTGGGGCGACGACCCGACCGTCATCCGCCTGCAGGCAGCCGTTGCCGAGCGCACGGGCAAGGAAGCCGGCCTCTTTTTTCCGAGCGGCACGCAAAGCAATCTCGCGGCGCTGATGTCGCATTGCGAGCGCGGTGACGAGTACATCGTCGGCCAGCTCGCCCACACGTACAAATACGAAGGCGGCGGCGCGGCGGTGCTCGGCAGCATCCAGCCGCAGCCGATCGAGAACGCCGCCGACGGCTCGCTGCCGATCGACAAGATTGCTGCAGCGATCAAGCCGATCGACGATCACTTCGCGCGCACGCGTCTCCTCGCGCTCGAGAATACGATTGGCGGCAAGGTACTGCTGGCCGGCTACGTGGCGGAGGCCACGGCGTTCGCGAAGAGCCGCGGGCTCGCCACGCATCTGGACGGTGCGCGCGTGTTCAACGCGGCGGTCGCGTCGGGGCGGCCGGTCGCCGAGTTGGGTGCGCCGTTCGATACGATTTCGATCTGCTTTTCGAAAGGATTGGCCGCGCCGGTCGGCTCGGTGCTCGTCGGGAGCCGCGCGTTGCTCGAGCGTGCGCGCCGCTGGCGCAAGATGCTCGGCGGCGGCATGCGGCAGTCGGGCGTGCTGGCGGCGGCGTGCTTGTATGCGCTCGAGCACAACGTCGAGCGTCTCGCCGAAGATCACGCAAACGCCGAGCATCTGGCGCGCGGGCTCGCGCAGATCGAGCAGGTCCGCGTCCAATCGCAGGCGACCAACATGGTGTTCGTGCAGTTTCCGCAAGAGCACTGCGCGCCGCTTGAAGCGTGGCTCAAGGAGCGCGGCATCCTCACGCAGATGCTGTACGCGTCGCGCTTCGTCACGCATCGCGATGTGACGCGCGCCGATATCGATACGTTCGTTGCGGCAGTGAAGGGCTATTTCGCGCAATAAGAGCAAACGCCGCTATCGCGCCTGCCGTCCCGTGCGATGGTCCACCGCGAACAGACGCAGGCTGCTCGCCACGCTCGCCAAGCCTGAGAACACGGCGCCGGCCGCTAGCGCCAGCGTCGGGCCATGCCGGCCCGCGATCCCGAAACTCAACGCGACGAGCGCCGCGCCCGTTGCCTGTCCGATGAGGCGCGCGGTCGCGACGATGCCGCTCGCGCCACCGCTGCGCTCGGGCGGCGCGCTAGCCATCAGCGCTTTGAGATTCGGCGATTGGAAAAAGCCGAAGCCCGCGCCGCAAATCGCCATCCGCGTGATGATGTCGGCCACGGGCGGATGCGCCGGCAACAGCGCGAGCGACGCCATCCCCGCCGACAAGATCGCGAGCCCGATGCCGCCGAGCAGTCCCGGCGGATAGCGGTCGGAGAGGCGCCCCGCAATCGGCGCGGCCAGCGCGACGACGACGGGCCAGGGCGTCATCAGGAAACCGGTCTCGACTTGCGTGCGGTGCAGGATGCCCTCGAAATAGAACGGCAGCGAAACGAACGCGAGCCCTTGCGCCGCGAACGAACAGACTGCGGTGAGCGCCGATAGCGTGAACACCGGCCGCTTGAACAGATCGACGGGCAGCATCGGCGCGGGGTGTCCCGCTTCGCGCCGGATCAGCAGCCAGCCGAACACGAGCGTGACCGCCGCGGCCGCGAGCACCAAGCGCGTGTCGGCGCGCTGCGCGGCGCCGCCTAGCGCGAGGATCAGCGCAGCGAACGTCACGACGTTCAAAAGCGCCGCGCCGACATCGAAATGGTGCTTGCCGCGCGGCGTCTGCGGCAGCGACGGCAACGCGAACGCGAGCGCCGCGATCCCGATCGGCACGTTCACGGCGAACAGCCAAGGCCAAGCGGCGACCGACAGGATCAGTGACGCCACGGTCGGCCCCACGGCGAACGCCACGCCGACGATGAGCGCATTCATCCCGACGCCGCGCCCGAGCCGGTGCGGCGGATAGATGAAGCGGATCAGCGCGATATTGACGCTCATGATCGCGCTGGCGCCGAGCCCTTGCAGCACACGCGCGCCGGCAAGCGTCGGCAGCGACGAGGCGAGCCCGCAGACCAGCGATGCTCCCGTGAAGATCGCGACACCCGCGATATAGATGCGCCGGTGGCCGATGATGTCGCCGAGCGCCGCGAGCGGCAGCAGCGTGGCGACCATCGCGAGCTGATAGGCGTTGACGATCCACACCGACGCCGCAGGAGACGCGTGAAGGTCGACGGCGATCGTCGGCAAGGCGGTGTTGGCGATCGCGGTATCGAGCGTGGCGAGCGCGACCGCGAGCATGATCGCGACGATCGCACGGCGGTCGCGCGCGCTCATCGGGGCATCGACAGGCAGGTCGGCCGGCGCGCGGGCCGCGTTCGCCGCGGCGTTCGGAGGGATGTTGTTCTGCACGTTTGAGCGTCTGGAGGCGTGGGCGGACGTGCGCCGAATCGAAGGAATGCTGCGGCGCACCGAGAATTGTTGCAGAGTCGCGGAGAACGTGCAGAAGGCGCTTTCCAATTGGCTTTCGGGTGGTTCTTGATTAGCTTGCAAAGGGTCGATGCCGGCTTGGTGCGCTACGCCGTGGGCGTCAAGCAGGCACGGCCACCGGCGGCGCATCGGCGCCCGAGTCGAGCATCCGTACCGAAAACCCGAAGCAGCGTTCGATCAGGTCTGGTTGCATCATGTCGCGCGGAGCACCGTGCGCGAGGATGGCGCCTTCGACGAGCAGCGCGATGCGGTCGGCGTGGCGCGCCGCGAGGTTCGGGTCGTGCACGATGGCGAGCGCGCCGAGATGCCAGTCGCGTGTCAGCCGGCGCACCGTCGCGAGCAGGTGATGCTGATGTGCGAGATCGAGTGCCGCTGTCGGCTCATCGAGCAGCAGATAGCGCGGCGACAGTTTTCCGCTGCCGTTTCGTTCGTCGAACTCGCGTTCTCCCGGCCAAAGCTGTGCGAGCACGCGCGCGAATTGGACACGTGCGTATTCACCGCCCGAGAGCGTCGTGACGTCGCGTCCCGCCAGCGACGCGGCGCCCGCCAGTTCCAGCGCTTCGTGTGCGATATCGCGATCGTGGCTGTGGTCGTGACCTGCTACCGCGCCAGCGTGCCGAGCATGCGGATACCGGCCCAGCAGCACGATCTCTTCGACGCTGAACGGAAACGCCGGATGCGACGCTTGCGGCAGCACGGCGCGCAGACGCGCGAGCCGTTGAGCGCCGATCGTTTGCAGCGCCTCGCAGTTGAGCGTCAG
>DATGHJ010000101.1:0-5335 GCA_035308085.1 Trinickia sp.
GGCGGCCCGCTTGCCGACACCGGCGGCGGCATTGCCACCGTGTACGGTCTCTACGGCAGCTACCCGCTTGTGCGGTCCGACACCGGCGACCTGACGGTCAGCACGAACCTCGACTACAAGCGCATGTCCGATACGACGCAAACCGTTTCGAGCCGCGTGCGCACGGCCAAGACGCTCGGCTTTCAGCTCGGCGGCTACCGGCGCGGCAGTCTCCTCGGCTTACCGAACGCGCTCCAATTCGAAATGGGCCTGACGGGCGGAAATCTGCAGGACGACATCGACTTCAAGAACCTCACGACGCGCGGCAACTACGCGAAGACGATGCAAATGGTCAGACTGACCCAGGCACTTCGCCAAGACGTCTATCTGGACCTCTCGCTCAACGCTCAGCAAGCCTCGCACGATCTCGACGGCTCGGAGAAGATGGTGCTCGGCGGCCCGAATGCCGTGCGCGCCTATAGCAACGAAGTGCCCAGCGCGGACAGCGGCTACCTCGCGTCGGCGAACTTGAGCGTCGCCGTACCGAAGGTCAAGGGCCTCACGGCGCAGGTGTTCTACGATTACGCACAGGGGAAACTGCAGAAGTTTTCGAGCAGAGACAGCACCGTGATCTTGGCCGGCTATGGCTTCGGCCTCAACTACACGGTAAGCGGGCACGCCGTCGCCAATCTGAGTTACGCGATGCGGACGGGACGGGAGGATCTGCGAGGGCAAAACAAGGCGATGGTCTGGGCCTCCGCCGTCGTGCGCTTCTAAACCCGGCCCAGCCGGCTCATGATGGCCGGCCCGGTTTTGCGTTTCATCCCGCCTCGACGACAAACCCATGCGCGCGCAACAATGCGAGCACGCCCTTCGGCCCACCAAGATGCAGCGCCCCGATCGCCACAAAGATCGGCTTATTCGGCCCCGCGATCAACAGCATCCGCGCCACAAACCGCCGGTTCCGCTCATAAACGATCTTAGTGTCGATCGCATCCGAAACCCGCGGCGAGCGCGCGAGCTTATCCGACTTCGCCGAAGCCCAAGCGGCAATCGCATCCGCATCCCCGATGCGCCACAGCCGATGCAGCTCCATGACATCGGCAACGTTCTCGGCAGGCGTCTGCTGAAGATCCTGCGCGAGCATCTCCCGCTGCTCGGCAAGCGTGAGCCCCGTGAACGCCCGCATCTGTTCGCCTAGCGTCTCGAGCCCCACCACCTTGCCCTTCGTCTTCAGATAGACGTTTTGCAACTGCGCTTCCGATCCATATTCGGTCTGCAACCCGGCCGCGAGCGAATCGTATGTCTCGACCAACAGCGCAGCGAGCCAAGGCCGCGTCTTCTTGATCTCATCCAACGCTGCCGGGTTGCCACGCAAGCGATTCGCGAGCTTGCGCCACAACGCGTCGGGCAGCAAACGCGGCAGACACTCGCGCGCGCAAACGCCGTACTTCGTCACATCGTCTTGTGACTCGATCAGGTCATCGGGAGAGAGTTCCAACGCGAGCGTCGGAGAGGCAGCCAAAGCCGCCAAGATCGGCCGCCGAAAAGGTTGGGCCGCGGGATAGTCGTTTGGATCGCCGACATGCAACGTCCCGAGCAGGTAGATCGTCGTCTGCCCTTTAGTGGCGACATAGAAAGGCATATGCGCCGGCTGCACCTGCACCGGCCCGCTTGCGGTCGTACCGCCGCTAGTACTCGGAAAACTCGGCGGCGCCGTATGAAACCCGGGCAGCGACGCCCGAGGCTGGCTGCTCTCCGACGCCGGCACCGGCAAATGCGCCGGCGGCATCGCCGTATTGGCGGGCGCGCCGGCGGCCTGCGCTATACCTATCAGTCCGTCGGAACCCCGCGGGATGAGCGCAAGCGCAGCGCTCACGAGGAGGAGCGCTGTCCAGCGCCGCGCGAAGACGGCGCTCGTGCCGCCCTCGTGCAAGCGGCGCGCAATGCGACGCGCCGCCCGCGCTTCAGGCATCCGCCTCCCCCACCTCCTCGGCGCGGTGGCACGCCACCTGCCGTCCATCCACTTCGCGCAGTTGCGGCACCTCGCTGCGGCACCGCTCGACCGCATAGGGGCAACGCTGGTGGAACGTGCAGCCCGACGGCGGATTGAGCGGCGACGGCAGCTCGCCTTGCAGCTTGATCTGAATGCGCCGGTCCGATTCGAAGATGGCCGGCGTCGCCGACATCAGCGAACGCGTGTACGGATGCCGCGGCATCGCGAAGATCGTCTTCTTGTCGCCCAGCTCGGCGACGCTGCCGAAGTACATCACCATCACGTCGTCGGCGACGTGCTCGACCACCGACAAGTTGTGCGAGATGAACACGTAGCTCGTCTTGAACTGGTCCTGCAGGTCCATGAACAGGTTCAGGATCTGCGCCTGGATCGACACGTCGAGCGCGGACACCGGCTCGTCGGCGACGACGATCTTCGGATCGAGAATCATCGCGCGCGCGATCGCCACGCGCTGGCGCTGGCCGCCCGAGAACATGTGCGGATAGCGCTTCGCGTGCTCGGGCCGCAGGCCGACCGTGCGCATGATCTGCGCGATGCGCTCGGCGCGTTCGGTGGCGGAAAGCTCGGTGTTGATCGCCAGCGGTTCGCCGAGCGTCTGCTCGACGGTCTTGCGCGGATTGAGCGACGCGAACGGATTCTGGAACACCATCTGCACGTTCCGGCGCAGCGCCGCGATCCTCTCCTTGCTGCTGCCCGCGACGTCATGGCCCTCGACAATGAGCCGCCCCGACGTGGGCGGTTCGATCATCGTGAGCTGCCGGGCGAGCGTCGACTTGCCGCAGCCGGACTCGCCGACCACCGCGAGCGTCTTGCCGCGCGTCAGCGAGAACGACACGCCGTTCAACGCCTTGACGGTGCCCTGGCCGAACATCCCGCGCTTGACCTGGTAGTGCTTCGTCAATTGATCGGCGATGAGCACCGGTTCCTCACCATGCCGCGCGTGAGGCGTTTGAGGTACTGCATTCATCAGGCGCCTCCGTGCGGGGTGGTCTTCGAATGGATCGAATCGAGGTTGAGCGGCTTGATGCAGCGCGCGCGCATGCTTTCGTCGGGCGCGTCAAGCATAGCAAGTGCCGGCCGCGCCTTCATGCAATCGTCCACCACGTACTTGCAGCGCGGCGCGAACATACAACCCTTCGGGCGGTCGTCGCGGCCCGGCACCATGCCCGGCAACGCGGCGAGCCGCACCGCGCCGATATTGTGCTCGGGAATCGCGGCGAGCAAGGCCTCCGTGTAAGGATGATGAGGTGCCGCAAAGATATCGGGCACGCGATTCGTCTCGATCACTTCGCCCGCGTACATTACCGCGACGCGCTGCGCGACTTCCGACACGACCGCCAGGTCGTGCGAAATCAGCACGAGCGCCATGCCCCGCTCCTTCTGCAGCTTCACGAGCAGGTCCATGATCTGCGCCTGGATGGTGACGTCGAGCGCGGTGGTCGGTTCGTCGGCGATCAGGAGTTTCGGGTTGCACGCAACGGCCATCGCGATCATCACGCGCTGGTTCATCCCGCCCGACATCTGGTGCGGAAACGCGGTGATGCGGTTCTTCGCATCGGGGATGCCCACCTGATCGAGCAGCTCGAGCGCGCGCTTGTGCAAAGCGTCGCCGCGCAGCCCCTCGTGCAGCTTCAGCACTTCCTTGATCTGATAGCCGACCGTGTAGCTCGGGTTCAGGCTCGTCAGCGCATCCTGGAACACCATCGCGATGTCCTTGCCGACGATCTTGCGGCGCTCTTTCGCCGTCGCTTTCAGGAGGTTCTTGCCGTTGAACGTGATTTCGTCGGCGGTCACGATGCCGGGCGCGTCGATCAAGCCCATCAGGGCCATCATCGTCACGCTCTTGCCCGAGCCCGACTCGCCGACGATGCCGATCACCTCGCCCGGCGCGATGTCGATGTCGACGCCGTCGACGGCCGGCAGGCCGCTGAAGCTGACCCGCAGGTTGCGGACGGTCAGAAGATTGTTGCTCATGTTGCCTCCCGCTGGGCCGCCCCGAGGGGCGTAGCAGGGAATTCGCGGAGCACCGCTCCGCGCCTGCGTAGCCGGCCGGCTTTGCAAAGCCGGCCGTGGACGGCAACCGCCCCCTTGGGGGGAGCGTTGCATGGGACCGGAGTAAGCGAACGAAGTGAGCGTGGGGGTCGTTTCATCTCAGGCCATCCGTTTCAATTTGGGGTCGAGCGCGTCGCGCAGCCCGTCGCCGAGCAGGTTGATCGCGAGCACCGAGATCAGGATGGAGAGGCCGGGCATCGTCACGATCCACCACGCGTTATCGATGTAATCGCGCGCCGAGGCGAGCATCGCGCCCCACTCCGCGGCCGGCGGCTGCACGCCGAGGCCGAGGAAGCCGAGCGCCGCCGCATCGAGAATCGCCGACGAAAAGCCGAGCGTCGCCTGCACGATCAACGGCGCCGTGCAGTTCGGCAGCACCTGCGAGAACATCAGGCGCAGCGTGCCGGCACCGGCCACGCGCGAGGCGGTCACGTACTCTTTCTGCAATTCGCCCAGCGCCGACGCGCGCGTCAGACGCACATAGCCCGGCAGCGCGACGATTGCGATCGCGAGCATCGTGTTCGTGAGGCCCGGACCGATGATCGCGACCACCGCCACCGCGAGCAGCAGTGACGGCAGCGCGAGCAGCACGTCCATGAGACGCATGATCGGCGTATCGGCCCACTTGTCGAAGAACGCGGCGACGAGGCCGAGCACGATGCCCGGAATCAGCGCGAGCACGACCGAGACAAAACCGATCCAGAACGACATCCGCGCGCCGTACATCAGGCGGGACAAGATATCGCGGCCCGCTTCGTCGGTGCCGAGGACGAACTTCCAGTTGCCGCCGTCGAGCCACGCGGGCGGAATCTTCACGTTGTCGCGGTACTGTTCGATCGGGCTGTGCGGCGCGATCAACGGCGCGAAGATCGCGACGAAAATCAGCACGAGCACGATGGCGCCCGCCGTGACGGCGCCGCGGTTGCGCGAGAAGTTGGCCCAGAACTCGCGTAGGGCGAGTGCGCTGCCGCCGGGCGGCGTGACCGCTTGGGGGACGGTGTTTTGGATATCTGCCATGGCGTGGTTACCTCGTATGGCGAATGCGCGGATTCAGCACGCCGTACAACAAATCGACGACGAGATTCACGACGATCACGAGCGTCGCGATCATCAGAATGCCGCCCTGCACGACCGGATAGTCACGACGGGAAATCGCGTCGATGAGCCACTTGCCGACGCCCGGCCACGAGAACAGCGTCTCGGTGAGCACCGCGCCCGCGAGCAGCGTGCCGACCTGCAACCCGATCACGGTCACCACCGGAATCAGCGCGTTACGCAACGCATGCA
>DATGHJ010000102.1:0-4076 GCA_035308085.1 Trinickia sp.
AACGGCGAGATGGATGTCGCGCCGCTGCCCGCGCTCAATCGGATCTTCACCCGTTACAGCCTGCACCACGAGCCGCTCGCCGAAGCGGCGTGAATTGCCGTTGCCCGGACGGCCGGCATCTTGCTGGGCGCCCGCGACATATTCGAGTTCGAACCGGAGGAACGACAGATGTTTGAGATTGCCGAGAAGCCGTCCAGTCCCGGTCATGAGAAAGCAAAGGCGCTGTACGACCTAGGCGCGACCACCGTCTATGCGAGCCGGCACGACCCTCGGTTTCCGTATGCGTTGTATGTGCCGCACGAAATACTCGCGCCCGACAACGATGTCGAACTGGTCGTCGTGATGCACGGCACGGGGCGGCAATTCACGCAATACCGTGATGCGTTTGCCCCGTTTGGCCGCTGGAAACGCTGCATCGTGCTATGCCCGCTCTTTCCGGTGGGCGTGCGCGGCGATGGCGATCGCAACGGCTTCAAGCGTCTGGTCGAAGGCGATATCCGTTACGACCAGGTGCTGCTCGGCATGGTGAGCGAAGTCGGCGAGCGCTACGGCAAGCGTTTCGACACGTTTGCGCTCTTCGGTTACTCGGGCGGGGGGCAGTACGTCAACCGCTTTGCCTACGTCCATCCAGAGCGTTTGTGGGCCGCATCCATCGGCGCGCCGGGCAACGTTACGGTGCTCGATCAGACGAAGGCCTGGTGGATCGGCGTAGGCGGCTTCGAGCGACACTTCGGCAAGCCGTTCGACGTGGCGGCGTTAAAGCGCGTTCCGGTGCAGATGGTGGTCGGCCGGGCCGAATTACGCGCAGTCCCAATTGCATCTGCCGCTGAGTTCTTCGCTGCAGGCGGTGTTCGTCACGAGCATCATGTCGTGTGTGCTCTCGCCGGTATTCGGCAAGCTGGCGGACCGCGTCGGAGCCTATCGCCTGTTCTGCTTCTTCATTGCAAGCTGGCTGACATGCGTCTTTCCGTTGTTCTGGTATTTGCTTGCCGCACCGACGGAAACGACTCTGATGGTGGTGCAATTGATTGGCATGCTGTTCGTGACGCTGCAGGGGGCCGCGCATCCAGGGATGCTGGTGAAGATCTTCACTGTACAGGGCCGTTCGACCGGTGTGGCGATCTCATATAACACTGCGGTGATGCTGTTTGGCGGGCTGGCGCCTTTTTATATTTCGCTGATGGCGCGGTTCACGGACGCCCGTTTCATCCCGCCGAGTTATCTGTTCGGCACCAGCTTGTTGGCGATTGCGCTCGTCCTGCTCACGCGCACAGGGCGCCAAGTGTTGCGGGACGACCGCAAGGAGCGGGAAAGCTACGCGACGTCCGCGAGCGATTACGCCGGTTCGACCGGGGCCGTTCCTCCACGCGAACAAACCCATCTTCGTTCGTGACCTTGCCGTGTCGTCGCACGGAGCACACCTCATTAATCTTGTGCTGCTTCCCGATACCCCGCCTAAATCTCCGGCGGCGGCAAAAACTCCATCCGCTCCTCGACGTAAAGCGCGTAGATCAATTCGAGCATCGCGCGAACGTCCTCCGATTCGTCGAGCATGCGCATGCTCATGATGATCGGCGAGACGAGGTTCGGGTCGTCGAGCTCCTTGTAGCTCACGTCATCGCGCTTCAGGCCGTGCACGCTGCTCGGGACGATCGAGATCCCCTCGCCCGCCGCCACGAGCCCTAGTGCGATCTGCAATTCGCGCGTCTCGTAGATGCGATGCGGCTTCAACGCGCGATCGTGAAAGACGGCCAGCACCTGGTCGGCGTAGCTCGGGCGCGGCGCTTTCGGAAAGATGATCAGCGTCTCGCCGATCAAGTCGTGCAGCGACAGCACGGGCTTGGCCGACTCCAGCGGATGTCCGATCGGCAGCGCCACGATCATGCGCTCCTCGCGCAGCACGACGCGGCGGATGCTCGCGTCTTCATGTCGAATCCGGCCAAAGCCGACGTCGATGCGGCCTTCCTTCAAGGCTTTGATCTGATCCATCGTCGACATTTCGTGCAGGCTCAATTCGACCGCGCCGTTTTCCGCGCGAAAGCGCCGGATGATCTTCGGCAACATCCCATAGAGCGTCGAGCCGACGAAGCCGATCGACATGCTGCGCTCGATCTTGCCGACGCGCTTGGTCATCGATTCGAGCTCGGCGCTCTGAGCGAGAAGCTGCACCGCGTGCGAATAGAAGAAGCGGCCGGTATCGGTGAGCTTGAGCGGACGCGATTCGCGCTCGAACAACTGAACGCCGAGCATCTCCTCGAGTTGCTGAATCTGGCGGGACAGCGGCGGCTGAGCGATGTGCAGCCGCTGCGCGGCGCGCGTGAAGTTGCGCTCCTCGGCTACGGCAACGAAGTAACGCAGGTGGCGCAGCTCCATGACCATACCTTTTAGATATCGAATGGATACTAAATCAGTGTTGGACGCGCCAAATGGCCGCCAACTATTCTTCGATTACGGTAGATGCCGACCGAAATTATACCTTCCGAGCATTACACGGCGCAGGCGGATTCGCACCTGGCAGACCGTCCGCAAAACGATTCTGGATGGAGACACCGCATGATCCCGATTTACCCGGACCGTACCCCCCGGCTGACCTCGATCGACGACTTCCTCGTCGAGGACGAAGCGCGCGGCGACTACCGCCTGCACCGCAGCGCGTTCACCGACGAGGCGCTCTTCGAACTCGAAATGCAGCACATCTTCGAGGGCAACTGGATTTACCTCGCGCACGAAAGCCAAATCCCCAACAACAACGATTACTACACGACCTACATCGGCCGCCAACCGATTTTCATCGCGCGCAATCGCCAAGGCGAACTCAATGCGTTCATCAACGCGTGCACGCATCGCGGCGCGATGCTTTGCCGCCACAAGCGCGGCAACAAAGCGACCTACACGTGCCCGTTTCATGGCTGGACCTTCAACAACAGCGGCAAGCTGCTCAAGGTCAAAGATCCCGAGGAAGCAGGCTACCCCGAGTGCTTCAACAAGGAAGGCTCGCACGATCTGAAGAAAGTCGCGCGCTTCGCGAACTATCGCGGCTTCTTGTTCGGCAGCCTGAACGCGAACGTGGCGCCGCTCGAAACCTTTCTCGGCGAGGCAGCGCACATCATCGACATGATCGTCGACCAGTCCGAGGACGGGCTCGAAGTGCTGCGCGGCTCGTCGACCTATACGTATGAAGGAAACTGGAAGCTGACCGCCGAAAACGGCGCGGACGGCTATCACGTCTCGGCCGTGCACTGGAACTACGCTGCGACGACCAACCATCGCAAGCAAGAAAACGCGCGCGAGGACCCGATCCGCGCGATGGATGCCGGAAGCTGGGGGCGTCAAGGCGGCGGCTTCTATGCGTTCGAGCACGGACACATGCTGCTGTGGTCGCGCTGGGCAAACCCCGAGGACCGCCCCAACTTCAGCCGGCGCGACGAGTTCGCCGCGCGCTGCGGCCCCGAGAAGGCCGACTGGATGATCCAGAACTCGCGCAATCTGTGCCTCTATCCGAACGTGTACCTGATGGACCAGTTCGGCTCGCAGATCCGCGTGCTGCGCCCGCTCGCGGTCAACAAGACCGAGGTGACGATCTACTGCGTCGCGCCGAAAGGCGAATCGGACGAAGCGCGTGCGCGGCGCATCCGCCAATACGAAGACTTCTTCAACGTGAGCGGCATGGCGACGCCCGACGATCTCGAGGAATTCCGCGCCTGCCAGCAAGGCTACGCGGGTCGCGCGCTCGAATGGAACGACATGTGCCGGGGCGCCACGCATTGGGTCCACGGCCCCGACGACGCGGCCAAGAAAATCGGACTGGACCCGGTGATGAGCGGCGTGAAGACCGAAGACGAAGGCTTGTACACGGTCCAGCACCGCTACTGGGTCGAGACGATGAAAAAAGCGCTTGCGGCCGAAGGGAGCCAGGCATGAAGACGATCACGCTCACCGATATCCAGGCGTTCCTCTACCGCGAAAGCCGCTTGCTCGACGACGAGCAATGGGACGAATGGCTCACCTGCTACCACCCCGACGTCGTGTTCTGGATGCCGTCGTGGGACGACGAAGACAAGCTGATCACGAACCCG
>DATGHJ010000103.1:0-2177 GCA_035308085.1 Trinickia sp.
AACCAGCACCCGGTCGGCACGACGTACCTGACCGACCCGGCGACGGGCGTAAACCCGGCCCCGCTGGCGATTCCTGGCAACACGCTGAATTCGCTGCGCTTCCAGAACTTCGAAATCAACGGCAAGTACCAGATCACGCCGGCGTTCTACGTGGGTGCTCAGTACATCTACACCTACACGGACTACAACTCGACGCTGGGTAACGTGCATCCGAAGTACCACACGGTTGGTCTGATGGCTGACTACAACCTCTCGAAGCGCACGGACTTCTACGTGCAAGGTGCGTATCAGCACGCTGCAAGCGCCAACACGGGCACGCAGCTGGATCAGGCGTTCATCCCCGGCACGGACAACTCGTCGAGCACGGCGAACCAAGTTGCATTCCGCATCGCAGTTCGTCACAAGTTCTAATCTGACGCGACAACGCGCGGCGCTTCTCGCGCCGTGCGAGTTTTTAATAAATCGATGCGCAGGCTGTGGCGTTCGCGCTGCAGCGTGCCTTCGATCTGCGCCGCTAGACGGCGAATTCGGCTCATCCCAGCACTGCTCGGATGGGCCTTTTTACTTTTGAGCCTCCGTCACGGTCTTCGAGCCGTGCGCAGCGCGGCTGGGCGCCGCCACCTCACACTCCAGCGTGCGCCTCTTTGACCAGTTGCGCGACCCAATCGCATCTCGATAGCGAGGGTGCTGCGTCCGTTACGCTGCCGGCTTGGCGGCAGCGCGCAGCGCGCCAAGCACCGCCTGTTTCTTTTCTTCGAGGTGCTGGCGCATCAGCTTGGCCATGCGCGCGCCATCGCGCGCTTCCAGTGCTTCGATCATCTGCCCATGTTCGGCCACGGCGCGTGCCCATTTCTGCGCGTCGTGGTTCGAGCGAAAGCGCAGTCCCTCCACACGGCGGTTCAGGGCCAGATAGGTTTGCCGCAGGACTTCGTTTGCCGCGAGCCGATTGATCGTGTCGTGGATCGTCCGGTTGTACTCGTAATAGCCGGGCAGGTCGCCGCGCGAGTGGCAGGCCAGCATCGAAAAATGCAACGCCTTCAACTCGTTCAAATCGGTGCCGGTGATCTTTGCGCAAGCCAGTTCGCCCGCGAAACTCTCGAGGCAGCCAAGCAGGTCGAACGTATTGCCGATCTCCTCCTCGGTCATGACCGCGACGACGGCGCCACGATTCGGCTGATGGTCGATCAAGCCTTCGGCGGCGAGCACCTTCAGCGCTTCGCGCAGCGGCGTGCGCGACACGCCGAGCACTGCACACAACTCCCGCTCGTTGAGCCGCGCGCCGGGCACAAGCGACCCCTCCACGATCATCTTGCACAACGCGCTGGTCACCGATTCGTGCAGAACCGGACGGGTGACGGCGAATTCAGCGGCGCCGGATGCAGTCGATTCGGTCGGTCTATCGCTGATTTTGGTATGCAATATACTAGATGCCATATTGTGTATCGCGCGTCAAGAACAGGATAACGTCAGGTACTATAAGCCTTACGCGGCGATTCGTCCATTTCTTGCAGCCGTAAAGAAAGTGTTTGCATACGAAAAATGTCGCGCTTATGGTATACCGAATGCAAAATTTCGCGACGGAGCAGAACCCGTGCAGCCAAACTTGCATCCAATGTCTATCATTTCGTATCCAGGCGCCAATTCGACCAAACGGATGGCGCGCAATCCGCGTTCGAATCCGACGCAAGCAAGGAGACACCTCACACCATGGCCTCTATGCAAGCTCTCGCCGCGCGACTCGTCGAGGCGCGCCGCACGCACACCCTGATCGACACGCTTGCCGACGACCTGCTTCCCGCCAGCCCCGCCGATGCTTATCTCGCTCAACAATTGACGATCGCCGCGCTCGGCGGAGGCGCGGGCTACAAGATCGGCGCGAAGACGCCCACGGACGAACCGCAATGCGCGCCGCTCCCGGCTTCGAGGGTGTTCGGCGCGAAGACCGGCATACGCCGCGCCGACTACTCGCGCATCGGCCTCGAGCTCGAGATCGCCTTCAGCTTCGCCGCCGACATCGACAACACCTTCGCCGAGCGCACCGACGACGTGCTCGACGCCATCGATTCGATGTCGGTCGTGGTCGAGGTGGTCGACAGCCGCTTCAAGGCTTGGCCGCAAGTCGACAAGCTCGCTCAGCTCGCCGATCTGCAGAACAACGGCGCGCTCGTGATCGGCGA
>DATGHJ010000104.1:0-5619 GCA_035308085.1 Trinickia sp.
GATCTGCAAAAAGAAGGGCTCGTTTTCAAGCTGCACGGCAAGGGCACCTTTGTGTCGAAGCCGAAGGCGTTTCAAGATGTCACCTCGCTGCAGGGTTTCGCGGAAGCGATGTCGTCGATGGGGCATGAGATCGTCAACCAGTTGCGCGGCATGCGGTTCATCGAAGCGGACGACCCGGTCGCAAGCCGTCTCGCGCTGCCGGAAGGCGCGAAGGTTGCCGAGCTTCGTCGCGTGCGGTTTCTCAATCGCGAGCCTGTTTCGCTCGAGGTGACCTATGTGCCGGAAGCGCTTGGCGTGCGCCTCGCCGCCGCCGACCTGATTGCGCGCGACATCTTCTTGATCCTCGAGAACGATTGCGGCGTGCCGCTCGGCCACGCGGATGTCTCGATCGACGCGATGCTCGCGGACGACGAAATCGCCGCGGCGCTCAACGTTGGCGTCGGCGCGCCGGTGTTGCGCATCGAACGCCTGACCCACGGCGCCGACGGCACGCCGATCGACTACGAGCATCTGTATTTCCGCGGCGATGCTTTTCAATACCGCCTGCGCATCGAGCGCCGCAAAGCCAAGCACTCCAAGCAGACCCAGCAATCGAAAGGAACGAAGCGATGAACACGCATGTGCTCGAATACGACGTGGTGGTGGTCGGCGGCGGCACGGCCGGGCCGATGGCCGCTGTCAAAGCGAAGCAACGCAACCCGAAGCTCAACGTGCTGCTGCTCGAGAAAGCGAACGTGAAGCGCAGCGGCGCGATCTCGATGGGCATGGACGGGCTCAACAACGCGGTGATTCCCGGCCACGCGACGCCCGAGCAGTACACGAAGGAAATCACGATCGCGAACGACGGCATCGTCGACCAACGCGCCGTCTATGCGTACGCAAAGCACAGCTTCAAGACGATCGAGGAGCTCGATCGATGGGGCGTGAAGTTCGAGAAGGACGGCACGGGCGACTATGCGGTGAAGAAAGTGCACCACATGGGCTCGTATGTGCTGCCGATGCCGGAAGGTCACGATATCAAGAAGGTGCTGTACCGGCAGTTGAAGCGCTCGCGCGTGGCGATCACGAATCGCATCGTCGCGACGCGGCTCTTGACCGATGCAGGCGGGCGCGTGACCGGCGTGCTCGGTTTCGATTGCCGCACGGCCGATTTCCATGTCGTGCGCGCAAAGGCCGTGATTCTGAGCTGCGGCGCGGCGGGGCGCCTCGGCTTGCCCGCATCGGGCTATTTGATGGGCACCTACGAGAACCCGACCAATGCCGGCGACGGCTACGCGATGGCCTACCATGCGGGCGCCGCGCTCGCGAATCTCGAGTGCTTCCAGATCAATCCGCTCATCAAGGACTACAACGGCCCGGCTTGCGCGTACGTGACCGGACCGCTCGGCGGCTTTACGGCGAACGGCAAGGGCGAGCGCTTCATCGAATGCGATTACTGGAGCGGTCAGATGATGTGGGAGTTCTACCAGGAACTGCAAAGCGGCAATGGCCCGGTGTTCCTGAAGCTCGACCACCTCGCGGAGGAAACGATCCGGACGATCGAACAGATCCTGCACACGAACGAGCGTCCGAGCCGCGGGCGCTTTCACGCGGGACGCGGCACCGACTACCGCGCGCAGATGGTCGAAATGCACATCTCGGAGATCGGCTTTTGCAGCGGGCATAGCGCGTCGGGCGTCTACGTGAACGAGCGCGCGGAGACGACCGTGCCGGGGCTTTACGCGGCAGGGGACATGGCGGCGGTCCCGCATAACTACATGCTCGGTGCGTTTACGTATGGCTGGTTCGCGGGAGAGAACGCGGCGGACTATGTCGCGGGCCGCGAGCATGCACCGCTCGACGAAGCGCTGGTGGCCGCCGAACGCGCGCGTGCGCTTGCGCCGCTCGAGCGCGAGTCGGGGCTTGCGCCAGCGCAAGTGGAATACAAGTTGCGGCGCATGGTCAACGACTACCTGCAGCCGCCTAAGGTCACACGCAAGATGGAAATCGGCCTGCAACGCTTCGCCGAAATCGCCGACGACATCGACGCGATCAAAGCGAACAGTCCGCACGAGCTGATGCGCGCGGCCGAAGTGCGCGCGATTCGCGATTGCGCGGAGATGGCGGCGCGCGCGTCGCTCTTTCGCACCGAGAGCCGCTGGGGGCTGTATCACCACCGCGTCGACTACCCGCGGCGCAACGACGCCGAATGGTTCTGCCACACCCATCTGAAAAAGGACGCGGGCGGCAATATGACGAGCGTGAAGCGTCCCGTCGAACCGTACGTCGTCGCGCCCGACGAGCGCGAAACCGATGCCTACCGAAACCTGCGCATCGACGCCAGCGCTGGCGAGCGCGCGCTTGCCGCTTGAGGAGTCCACGATGCCCCATACGCCGCACGATATTTTCCAGCGCAGCGCCGCACCGGTCACGATCGACGCCGACAAATGCATCGCCGATAAAGGCTGCACCGTCTGTGTCGACGTGTGCCCGCTCGACCTGCTTGCGATCGATATCGAAAAGGGCAGCGCCTATATGAAGTTCGACGAATGCTGGTACTGCATGCCGTGCGAGAAGGATTGCCCGACCGGCGCCGTCAAGGTCGATATTCCCTATTTGTTGCGCTAACCACTTTCGAGCGAACACCGATGACACATTCCGCGCACCTACTGAATTTCGATCCCGCCGTGCTCGACGAAGACGCGGCGGCGCTGTTGCCGCGTCTGGCGTCGAGCGACGCCGCGGCGCGGCGCATCGCGTTGATCGAGCTGGCCGATCTCGAAGACGAGCGTCTAATCGAGCCGATCGCCGCCGCGTTGCGTGGCGACGCCGCGGAACACGTGCGCGCGCAAGCGGCGCGCCTGCTCGGCGCGTGGGAACGCGATGACGTAGTCGAAGCGCTGTGCGCGGCGCTGGTTGATCCGTCCCGAGAGGTTCGCGAAGCCGCGGCGCACAGTCTCGCCGAAACGAAGCACGCGCAATCGGGTGCGATTCTCACGCGCTGGAGCACGCATGCCGACGCGTTTGTGCGCAGCGCTGTGCTGCGTGCGCTTCGCGAGCTTCGCCATGCTGGCGCGTTCGATCCGGCGATGTTTGCGCTCGGCGATGACGATGCGACGGTGCGTCTCGAAGCCGTCGGTGTACTCGGCTGGCTGAAGGACGAGCGGGCGCTGCCCGCGCTGACGGCGTTGACCGCGGCCGAACCGAACGCGCAGGTCCGCCGTGCCGCGATCGGCGCGCTTGGTTTTGCGGCTGCCGCGCACGCACGGGTGGCGGCGGTCGTTGATGCGCTGTTGGGCGCGTTGCGTGACGCCGCGTGGCAGGTTCGCGAAGAAGCCGCGGCGACGCTCGGCAAGCTGCACGCGCAGGCAGCACGCGACGCCCTGATCGCCGCGCTCGATGATGAATACTGGCAAGTGCGACTGCAAGCGGCACGCGCGCTCGGCAAGCTGCGCGACGCGTGCGCGAGCGAACCGCTCGCGGCGCTGCTCGCGCACGCGATCAGCAATCTGCGCAAGGAAGCCGCGCTTGCGCTCGGCGAAATCGGCACGCGCAGCGCGTTGCCGGCGTTGCAAGCAGCGGCGTCGGATACGGACCCCGAGGTCCGCAAGGCGGTGCGCATCGCGCTTGCGCAGATCGAAACCAGCAACCGGTGAACGTGCCGAAATGGAAACACCGCAACGCATCGCGCTGGACAGAACGGCGCGCATCCTCACTGTCCATTGGCAAGATGGCCGCGTGGACGAATTCAGCGACGCGACGCTGCGCGCAAATTGCCCATGCTCCGCGTGCCGGCGCATCCGTTTGCAAGGCGGGACGATCGTCGCGCCGGACGATGTGGAGGTATTCGGCATTCAACCGATGGGATACGGTATACAACTGGTGTTCAGCGACGGCCACGCGCAGGGCATCTACCCTTGGGCCTACCTCGACGCGCTCGCGCCGCGTGCTTCGGCTTCCCACGCGTAAAGCGCGTCCCGTTGGGCGAAGGCGCGCCGAACACGCGGGCACGCCAAGCGGCGTAGAATCGGCGGGGCCGCCTTAGGCGAAGCCGCCTTCGGCCGGCCCGCCGCCGCATCGATCGGCGGCATGTTGCATACCGAATCCGCCACGCCATGTCCGACTCGCTTCCCATTGCCGCCGCATCCGATTCGCTCGACGCATTGCACGACTTCGTGCGCTGCCATCCGCGCCTCTTCGTGCTGACCGGCGCCGGCATCAGCACCGATTCCGGCATTCCCGGCTATCGTGACGAACACGGCCGATGGATGCGCTCTCAACCGATTCAACTGCAGGAATTCCTCGGCTCGGATCAGGCGCGCCGCCGCTATTGGGCGCGCAGCATGGTCGGCTGGCCGGTAGTCGGCAAGGCACAGCCGAACGCCGCGCATCATGCGCTTGCGAAGATCGAAAAGGCGGGGCACGTCGGCCGCCTCGTCACCCAGAACGTCGACGGCCTGCACCAGCGCGCGGGCAGCGCCGAGGTGATCGAGCTGCACGGCAGCATCGGCCATGTGGCGTGCCTCAATTGCGGCGCCGAGCACACACGTGCGGCGATCCAGCCGCGCCTCGAAGCCGACAATCCCGCGCTCGTCGACGCCATCGCCGCGCCCGCCGCCGATGGCGATGCCCACCTCGAATGGCACGACCTCGACAACTTCCGCATTCCCGCGTGTCCGCATTGCGGCGGGATGCTCAAACCGTCCGTCGTGTTCTTCGGCGAAAACGTGCCGCGCGAACGCGTCGATGCCGCGGCGGCATCGTTGGAAGCGGCGGATGCGATGCTCGTCGTCGGCTCGTCGCTGATGGTGTACTCGGGGTATCGCTTTTGCGTGTGGGCTGAAAAGATGGGCAAGCCGATTGCGGCCGTGAATCTCGGGCACACGCGCGCGGACGCGTTGTTGACGCTGAAAGTGCCGGCTGCTTGCGGCAACGTGCTGGACGCACTCGCCGCGCGTATTGGCGGCGGCGACGCCTAGCAACGCCGCCACCAGAGCCAAGCAAGGACAACCACCGTGCCGGACGACTCCCTCTCGACAGCGCGCCAAAGTGCACCCGCCGCGGAGCGCAATCGCGATCCGATTCTTGCCGTGTTGCGGCGAGTGTTGCCACCGAGCGGACTCGTGCTGGAGATCGCGAGCGGCACGGGCCAGCACGCGGTGCACTTTTGCACGGCGCTTCCCGAGCTCGAATGGCAGCCGAGCGACGCAGCGCCGCAAGCGCGCGCATCGATCGACGCCTGGCGCACGCACAGCGCGCTGCCGAATCTGCGCCGGCCGCTCGATCTCGACGTGATGCGCGAGCCGTGGCCGATCGTGGCGGCGGATGCGGTCGTTTGCATCAACATGATCCATATCGCCCCGTGGGCCGCGACGCAGGCGCTGATGGCGGGCGCGGGGCGCGTGCTCGGCGCGGGCGGCGTGGTGGTTTTGTACGGCCCGTATCGACGCAACGACGCGCACACCGCGGAGTCGAACGATGTGTTCGACAGGCAATTGAAAAGCCGCAATCCCGAATGGGGCGTGCGCGACATGGAGGCCGTCGCGGATCTCGCGGCGCGGGAGGGCTTCTCGGTGAGCGATATCGTCGCGATGCCCGCGAACAATTTCAGCGTCGTGTTTCGCAAGGAAGGGTGCGGCG
>DATGHJ010000105.1:0-5223 GCA_035308085.1 Trinickia sp.
GAACTTGATCTGAGCCGATGCGTCTGCACATCGATGTTTCCGCGCCGCTCGGACGGCGTGATGATTCCCGAGATGGACGCGTTTCGCTGGGTCGAGCCCGGCGAAGTGGAGCGCTATGCGAGCCGCAGCCTCTTTCGGCTCTTTCAGACGACGCTTTCGCTCGTCGAACTGCACCGGTCGCTGTGAAGCGGCGCGGCGCGGGCTGTTTTGCCGCGCGTCACCGTTCAGTTCCGCGAGATTAATCCAACGCCTTGTCATGCGGATGCGCGAAGAGCGCCTTCATGTCATCCGACATCGGATAGTTCAAGTTGAGTTAGCGCGGCGGGATCGGCCCGAGCGCGTGCTTCAAGCAAACTCAGCCAAACTCAGGCCGGTTTGCCCCAAGTGTCGCGCAAGCCGACGATGCGGTTGAACACCGGCTTGCCGGGCTTCGTGTCGTAGCGGTCGGCGACGAAGTAACCGTGCCGCTCGAACTGGAAGCGTTCCTCGGGCTGCGCATCGCCGGCGCCCGGCTCGAGGTAGGCGTTGGCGATGCGCTTCGAATCCGGGTTCAGCGCTTCGAGGAAGTCGCGGCCGCCCGCGTCGGGCTGCGGTTCCTTGAAGAGCCGGTCGTAAATGCGGACTTCCGCCGGAACCGCGTGCGCCGCGCTCACCCAGTGGATGTTGCCCTTCACCTTGTAGTTGTTCGCGCCTTCGGTGCCCGACTTGCTGTCCGGATAGTAGTTGCAGTGCACGGCGGTCACGTTGCCGTTCTCGTCCTTGTCGGCGCCCGTGCATTCGATCACGTAGCCGTAGCGCAGACGCACCTTGTTGCCCGGGAAGAGCCGGAAATAACCCTTCGGCGGCGTTTCGGTGAAGTCCTCGCGTTCGATCCACAACTCGCGCGAGATCGGGAATTTGCGCACGCCGCGCTCCGGGTGGTGCGGGTGCACCGGCGCCTCGCATTGCTCGGCGAGATCGGCCGGGTAGTTGTCGATGATGAGCTTGAGCGGGTCGAGCACGGCGGCCGTGCGCGGCGCCTTGTCGTCGAGATCGTCGCGCAGCGCGCCTTCGAACACGCTCATGTCGATCCACGAATCGACCTTGGTCACGCCGATGCGCTCGCAAAACAGCTTGATGGCGTCCGGCGTGAAGCCGCGCCGGCGCACGCCGACGATGGTCGGCATGCGCGGGTCGTCCCAGCCTTCGACATGTCCTTCGGTGACCAACTGCAGCAGCTTGCGCTTGCTGGTGATCGCGTACGTGAGATTCAGGCGCGAGAATTCGATTTGCTGCGGCAGCGGCCGCGTGAAGACGCCGGCGTCGGCGAGTTCCTCGAGAATCCAGTCGTAGAGCGGCCGATGGTCTTCGAATTCGAGCGTGCACAGCGAATGCGTGATGTTTTCGAGCGCATCCGAAATGCAGTGCGTGTAGTCGTACATCGGGTACACGCACCATTGGTCGCCGGTGCGATAGTGGTGTGCGAAGCGAATCCGGTAGATCACCGGGTCGCGCATGTTGAAGTTCGGCGAGCCCATGTCGATCTTCGCGCGCAGCACGTGCTCGCCTTCCTTGAACTCGCCGGCCTTCATGCGGCGGAACAGGTCGAGGTTTTCCTCGGGCGTGCGGTCGCGGTACGGCGACGGCTTGCCGGGCTCGGTCAGCGAGCCGCGCTTGGCACGCATTTCGTCGGCCGACTGGCTATCGACGTAAGCCTTGCCGCGCTCGATCAGCAATTCGGCGAACTGATAGAGCTTGTCGTAGTAGTCGCTCGCGTAGTAGCGGTGCTCGGCGCCGTCCTTGTTCCACTCGAAGCCGAGCCAGCGCACGGCGTCGACGATCGAATCGACGTATTCGACGCTTTCCTTCTCGGGGTTCGTATCGTCGAAGCGCAGGTGGCACACGCCGCCATAGTCGCGCGCGACGCTGAAATTCAGGCAGATGCTCTTCGCATGACCGATGTGGAGATAGCCGTTCGGCTCGGGCGGAAAGCGCGTTTCGACGCGGCCGCCCCATTTGCCGGTGCGGTTGTCTTCGTCGATGATGTTGCGGATGAAATTGGATACCGCCGGAGCGTCGTTGCGTTCGGTGTTCATGCGAGAAGGAGAGAGTCTGCTAAATGGACGCGCCATGCGCCCGCTTGAGCCGTCAATTCTACCTGAGCGGCCGCCCGCGCGGACGGACCGCCTTGCATGAATAGCCTGCGTTCGGCAAGATGGCGGGCTCTACCGGCGAGGGCCGCGGAAACGGGGGAACACAATGGATGCAAGAAGAGTGTGCGTGCTGCCGGGGTATGCCAATTCGGGACCGGACCACTGGCAAAGCCGCTGGGAAGCCGCCGATCCGATGTTCGTGCGCGTGTCGATGCCCGACTGGGAAAACGCCGTTTGCGAAGCGTGGTGCCACACGCTCGATACGGTTGTCGCCGCGGCGGAGGAAGATCCGCTGCTGATCGCGGCGCACAGCCTGGGCTGTCTGACGACGGTCTTCTGGGCAACGAACATAGCGACTCCCGATCAGCTCGCCAAAGTGGCGGGCGCCTTGTTTGTCGCTGTGCCCGATCCGGCGAGCATCTCGTTTCCGAGCGAAGCGCATGGTTTTGCGAACATACCGTTCGTGCCGCTGCCGTTTCCGACCATCGTCGTCGCCAGCAGCGACGATCCGTATGGCAACATCGAATTCGCTGTGCGTTGCGCCGACGCCTGGGGTAGCCGCTTCGTGAATATCGGGCCGCGCGGTCATATCAACGCCGAAAGCGGGCTCGGCGATTGGGAAGAAGGGCGGCGTTTGCTGGCGTCGCTGGTCGACTGACCGATTCGATTGATCGCCCGTTCATCCCAATCCAGCCTCTTCGATCAAATCACCGCGCGTCCCCGCAGCGCTGCAATGGTGCCGTCGTCGTAGCCGAGCACGCGGCGCAATACGTCGTCCGTGTGCTCGCCGAGCGTAGGCGGGTGGCTGAGCGCCTGCGGCGGTGTTTCGCTCATCCGGATCGGGTTGCGCACGAGCTTCACTGTCGCGCCGCTCGGATGCGGCAAGTCGACTTGCATGCCGCGCGCGACCACCTGCTCGTGCTCGAACACCTCGGCGAGATTGTTGATCGGGCCGCACGGCACGCCAGCCGCCTCCAGTCGCTCGATCCACTCGTGCTTGCTGCGCGTCTTCACCATCTCCGCGATGATCGGCACGAGTGTTTCGCGGTGGCGCACGCGCTCGGGGTTGGTCGCGAAACGCGCATCGTCGGCCAGCTCCGCGCGATTGCCTGCTTCGACGAACTTGCGGAACTGCCCGTCGTTGCCGACCGCGACGATGATCCAGCTATCGCTCGTCTGGAACGCCTGATATGGGACGATGTTCGGATGCGCGTTACCCCAGCGCACTGGCGGCGCGCCGCTCGCCAGGAAATTCGAGTTCATGTTCGCGAGCATCGCGACCTGCACATCGAGCAGTGCCATGTCGATGTATTGCCCCACGCCGGTGCGGTCGCGATGCGCGAGCGCGGCGAGTACGGCGACGGTCGAATACATGCCGGTCATCAGATCGGCGATCGCGACGCCGGCTTTCTGCGGACCGCCGCCCGGCAGGTCGTCGCGCTCGCCCGTGATGCTCATGAAGCCGCCGATGCCCTGGATGATGAAGTCATAGCCCGCGCGCTGCGCGTGGGGGCCGGTCTGCCCGAAGCCCGTGATCGAGCAATAGACGAGGTCGGGCTTCACTTCCTTGAGCGACGCGTAGTCGAGGCCGTACTTCTTCAACTGGCCGGTCTTGTAGTTCTCGAGCACCACGTCGCTTTGCGCGGCCAGCTCGCGAACGATCTTTTGCCCTTCGGGTGTCGCGATATCGACTGTGACCGAGCGCTTGTTGCGATTCGCTGCGAGGTAGTACGCGGCTTCTGGCGTATCGGCGCCGCCGGGGGTCTTGAGGTACGGCGGGCCCCAGTGGCGCGTGTCGTCGCCCGCGCCGGGGCGTTCGATCTTGATGACGTCGGCGCCGAAATCGGCGAGCGTTTGTGCGCACCACGGGCCGGCGAGCACGCGCGTGAGGTCGAGTACGCGGATATGGCTTAGGGCTCCCATGTTCGGGTTCGGTCTCCTGGTTGGCGGCGCTCGTTTCGGCGGGCGCTAGTGGCAGTTCAGAAGGATGTTAAGCGATTCGGACCGTTCGGCCCATTCGGCCGGACGGCATAAGACGAAATCGCGCCGGCGTGAATGGCCGCGATGGGCGCGATGGCCGGGATGCCGGAGCGCGAGGCGCGCCACGTCGGCCACCCGGCCCGGCCAAACGGCCAACGCTCGCCGCGGCTTGGTCCGAGGGGCCGCGCGCACGCGGCAATCCCGTATAATCAGTCGCTTAAGCAATAATCCACAGGCCCACCGGCGCAACACCTGCGCGGTGCCGCCAGATCCAGCCGACAGTCCCCAGCACGCTATGAAAGCCTCCGAAATCCGCGAGAAATTCCTCAAGTTCTTCGAATCGAAGGGCCACACGATCGTCCGATCGTCGAGCCTTGTGCCCGGCAACGACCCGACGCTGCTCTTCACCAATTCGGGGATGGTGCAGTTCAAAGACGTTTTCCTCGGCGCCGAATCGCGTCCGTACTCGCGCGCCACGACCGCGCAGCGCAGCGTGCGCGCGGGCGGTAAGCACAATGACCTCGAAAACGTCGGCTACACCGCGCGGCACCACACGTTCTTCGAGATGCTCGGCAACTTCTCGTTCGGCGACTACTTCAAGCGCGACGCGATCCACTACGCGTGGGAGCTGCTGACGGGCGTCTACCAGTTGCCGAAGGACAAGCTCTGGGTCACCGTCTATCAGGAAGACGACGAAGCCTACGACATCTGGGCGAAGGAAGTCGGCGTGCCGGCCGAGCGCATCATCCGCATCGGCGATAACAAGGGCGCGCGCTACGCGTCGGACAACTTCTGGCAGATGGCCGACACCGGCCCGTGCGGTCCGTGCTCGGAAATCTTCTACGACCACGGCCCGGATGTGTGGGGCGGCCCCCCTGGATCGCCGGAAGAAGACGGCGACCGCTACATCGAGATCTGGAACCTCGTGTTCATGCAGTTCAACCGCGACGTCTCGGGCAACATGACGAAGCTGCCCAAGCAGAGCGTGGACACTGGCATGGGCCTCGAACGCCTCGCCGCTGTGCTCCAGCATGTGCACAGCAACTATGAGATCGACCTGTTCCAGACGCTCATCAAGGCAGCCGCGCGCGAAACGAACACACAGGACCTC
>DATGHJ010000106.1:0-2199 GCA_035308085.1 Trinickia sp.
CTCGTCGAGCAGCGCCGACAGCGGATCGGAGTGGTCGACGCAGTAGCGGTCGAGAAACGGCTCGTCATCGGCCGAGCGGTCGAAGTCTTCGTAGTAGATGAGCTGGCTGCCGTGCAAGTCCTGCAGCATCGACTGATAGGCGTCGAGCGGCATCTTGAGCTGTTCGGCGATTTCCGTCTCGCTCGCCGAGCGGCCCAGTTGCTGCTCGACCTGATGCACCGCGAACTCCACCTCGCGCGACGTCTTGCGCAAGCTGCGCGGCAGCCAGTCGTTGCTGCGCAGCTCGTCGAGCATCGCGCCGCGAATGCGCTGGCTCGCGTAGGTCTCGAACTGCGCGCCCTGGTCTTCCTTGTAGCGGCCCGCCGCATCGAGAAGACCAATCATTCCGGCTTGGATCAAATCGTCCAGGTCCACGCTCGCCGGCATCTTGGCGACGAGCTGCAAGCCGAGCCGACGCACCAACGGTGCGTACTGCGTCAGCACGTCCTCCTGGGACATCTTTCCTTGAGCGTTGTACATCGTGCTCTCCTGTCGATCCGCGTTAGCGCTTCAGCGCTTACTCCGATCCCATGGTGTGGTTGCTTGGCGTTGGCGCTTTAGCGCTTACTCCAAACCCTCAGCGTTCTTCGTCCCTTCGTCTCACGCGGGGTGCGCGGAGGGCTTGCCGGCATGGCGCGCCGGCGGCATGCCCGAAGGCACCGGCGGCGCATCCGTTGCGACGCCGCGCGGCGCCACGACCGCACGCATCGGCCAATACAGCATCTCGGCGGCAAGATGCCGGTAATCGCGCGCGGCGGGCGTCGACGGAAACGCGTCGACCACGCAGCGCGACAGTTCGAACGAGCGCTCCATCAACGGATCGGATGCGACAAAACCTGCATCGGTGATCTGCACCGTCAGATAACGCCCCGCCACTTGCGCGAGGTTTTCGAACGCGGTGTGCGCGTCCGCCACGCTCGATACGTGGTTCACGAGCACGCGGAACTGCGCGATCGCGTGTTCGTAGTGCAACCGCTTCATGCACGCGTACGCCTCGGTGATCGCCAGCGCGGCCACGCGCGTGACGATCAACACGTCGTGCGCCTGCACCGCCAGCGGGGACAGCGCGCCGCGCCGATCGAGCTGCGCGTCGATCAGCACGATGTCGGCCGGGCCCGAGAGCACCGCGCCAAGCTGCTCGGCGCTGTACGCGTCGCTGTGATGGCGCGACGCCGCAAGCACCGAGAAGCCGAGCGGATGACGGGCCGCCGCCTCGTCGAGCGGCATCTCGCCTTTCATCACCGCGCTGAAATTGCCCGTGCCACGCACGCCGCCGAGCACCGTGGACACCGAGTTCCCGCCGAGGCATTCATCGACGACGAGCACGTCCTTGCCCTGAGCCGCCAGCGCCGCCGCGAGATTCACGACGGTCGACGTGCGTCCGACATGGCTCGACCCGCCGGTGACCGCCACCACGCGCGAACCGTTCTTGCTCAGCAACCGCCTCAATCCTTCTGCCTGGTCGACCATGACCTTATCCAAATCGAACCTCATGGAGCTCAGCCGTCGAGCGCGCGGACAGCGCCGACAGCAACGCGGGAACATCGTCGTCGTCCGGCACGAACGGCGAACCGTCGCGCGGAATGCAGAACGCGCTCTTGATCAGGAATTTCTTCGTTGCGACATAGAGGTTCTCCGGCACCTTCTGGCCGGTCGACACGTAGTGCACCGGCAGCTTGTAGCGGATCACCGTGTCGAGCACGCTGCCCAGGTTGGTCGCCTCGTCGATCTTGGTGAGGATGCAGCCCGCGAGTTCCGGCTGGCCCGCCGCGCTCTGGTATGCCTGCACGACTTCGTTCAGCGTGTCGCCGTGGCTCGTCGCGTTCAGGAGCAAGAGGCGCTGCACCGGCTGGCCCGCGCCGCACAGCATCGCGATGTGGTCGGAGACGGTGCGGTCGCGCTGGCTCATGCCGATCGTGTCGATCAGCACGATGTGCTTGTTGCGCAGCTCGGCGAGCGCGAGCTGGAGGTCGGCGGCGTCCTTCACCGCATGCACGGAGACGCCGAGGATCTTGCCGAAGATGCGCAGTTGCTCGTGGCCGCCGATCCGGTAGCTGTCGGTGGTCAGCAGCGCGACCTTGCTCGCGCCGAAACGCATCACGCAGCGCGCGGCCAGCTTCGCGGTGGTGGTGGTCTTGCCGACGCCCGTCGGCCCCATCA
>DATGHJ010000107.1:0-6519 GCA_035308085.1 Trinickia sp.
GGGTTGCTGTTGAAGCCGTAGGTCGTCGCGAGCCCGTCGAACGCGGAGCCGTTGTTCGCCGATGCGGACGAGAACTGGTACACGATTTCGCTGAAGCCGTGCGCGCCCGGATTCGCTTCGGCCTTGGTGCCCCAGTCGGTCGCGGAGAAGAGGCCGCTCGGACCGAGGATCAAGATCGGGTGCACGAGCAGCGCGATCATCGCGAGCTTCATCTCGCGCGCGCCGACCTTGCGGCCGAGATACTCCGGCGTGCGTCCGACCATCTGCCCGGCGAGGAACACGCCGACGATCAGGAACAGCAGCAGGTTGATCATGCCGACCCCCTTGCCGCCGAACACGCAGTTGAGCCACATGCCGATGAGCGGCGAGAGGCCCGCGATCGGGTTCAAGCTGTCATGCTCGGCGTTGACGGCGCCGCACGTCACGTCGGTCGTGATCGCCGCGAAGGTCGCGCCCGCCGACGTGCCGAAGCGCAATTCCTTGCCTTCGAGATTGCCGAGATGCTGATCGACCGGAAGCGCGGCGACAGGCGGGATCGTGAGCGCGCGATGCGCACCGGCCAGCGCATAGGTGCGCGCGACCGGATGCGCCGTGAACGCGGGGTTGGGCTTCAGCGTGTCGAAGTAGACCGCCCACGCGATCAAGCCGATCATCATCGACAGCATCACGCCATAGATCACGATTGCGTGCTTGAGACGCGCGAGCATGCGCCCGTACATCAGCACGAGCGAGAACGGGAAGATCATCATCGCGAGCGTCGTCACGAAGTTCGACAGCGCGCTCGGGTTCTCATAGGGATGCGCGCTGTTCATGCCGTAGAAGCCGCCGCCGTTCGTGCCGAGCATCTTGATCGGAATCACCGCGGCCACCGGTCCGACGATCAGCGTTTGCTGTTTCGCCTGGCCGTGGTCGTCCGTGCCCATCGCCGTGGGCTCGAGCGTCGTGACCTGCACGTCGCTTTGCAACGTCATCGGCATGCCTTCATGGATGAAGACCACGCCGATGATCAGCGCGATCGGCACGAACATGTAGAGCACGACGCGCCACATATCGACGAAGAAATTCCCGACGTGCTCGGCTCCGCGCAACAAGCGAATGATCGCGGTCAGCGCGCACACGCCGACCGCCGCCGACAGAAACATATTCGGCAGGATGAAGAAGATCTGGCTGAAGTTCGATAGATGCTGGTCGCCGGAGTAGTGCTGCAGGTTCGTGTTGGTCATGAACGAGACGACCGTGTTGAAGATCGTCGACGGCGCGAGCATGCCGCGTCCCAGCGGATTGAGCGGCATCAGCGGTTGCAGCGACAACACGACGAAGCCGAACACGAATAGCGCCACGTTGAAGACGAGCAGCGCGACCGTGTATTGCTTCCAGTTCTGCGGGCCGCTGTCGAGCCTCGCTTCGAACCAGCGGAAGAGGCGCGGCGCTTCGTAGTGGCCATCCATGATCCGCGCCATGTAACGACTGAGCGGAATCGAAATGACGATGGCCGTCACGAGAATGAGAATCGGCAGGGTCCACATAAAGCTCCCCTTGGGCGCCAAACGACGCTAATAGGCGCTAAGAATTCGATGGAACTGCGTTAGGCAGCGCTCAAAACCACTCGGGACGAATGAGCGCGACGAACAGATAGATGAAGGTCAGCGCGGATATCGCGGCGGCAATCCAGGCCATGATGGTGTCCTCAAATCTTGTCGCAGGCGTGGATGAAGAGCAGGCAAAGCACGAGACTGCCCAAGCCGAGTGCGAACATGCCCGGCAGCCAGATCAGCAGATTCATGACGGTCCCCTTGTTTTCTCCGGGCAATACGACGCCCGCACCGGCCTGTCGAGCGCGGCGACGCAACCTGAAATCAGGTTGGATACAGGTATAGGGCGGGGCGAATAAAAATGCTGTAAATCCGGAAGGAGTCAGCTGCGTCTGCCGACCGAACGCCGCGCTTTTTTACGACATTTTTTCTTGCGAGCGCGAAACGCCGAACCCTAAACTTCGGGCAGTTCGATAACAGAGCGATAAGCGAGCGATCGTGAACGCTGAGTCGTCAACGCGATTGCCAGGGAGGCCCTCATGAGCAAGCAACCAAAAGCGCCAACGAACCCTGCGCGTGTCGCCTATGTCCAGCGCGGCATCGGCAGCGTCGTGGTGCGGCGCTTCGATCCGAAGCGCGATTCGTTCGAGCAGTTGACGGACATGCTGCACCGGTCGTTCGCGCGGCTCGGCATGATGGGCTTGAACTGCACCTGCGTCGACCAGAGCGTGCTCGTTACCGAACAGCGCGCGAAGCGCGGCGATTGTTATGTGGCCGTGTGCAACGGGCGTGTTGTCGGCACGATGACGCTCTACGCGACGGATCGCGACTCGGCATGCGAGCTTTACCGTCACGACGACGTGGCGAGCGTGCGTCAGCTGGGCGTCGATCCGACCTACCAGAACCGCGGCATCGGCAAATCGCTGCTCGCGTTCGCGGAGCACTGGGCCGCGACGCGCGGCTACGCGGAGCTGGCGCTCGATACGCCGCAGCCGGCCGCGCACTTGGTTGCGTTCTATCGCGGGCAAGGCTTTCGCATCACGGACTTCCAGCGCTTCGATGGCAAGCGCTACGACAGCGCGATCCTGTGCAAGCAGGCGATTGCCGCTCGCACGCTGGCGGCGTGGACGAAGACGCTCGAAGTCACGCGCCGCGCGTGGGCGCTGGCGGCGTGATTTCCAGGCCATGATTCGCGCGCGGCCGCCGGCGCCTTTTTTTACTCTGTCACGCCAGCGAACTCACGCGCCGTTATTGCCGCCCACTGTCCGCAGGCTCTTCCACTGCCCCTGCTGGACTTCGAACAGCGTGTATGGCGGCTTGATCAAGTCGCCGTTCGGGTCGAACGCGATCTTGCCCGTCACCCCCGTCACGGTGACTTTCGGAAACGCGGCGACGATCTTCGCGCGGTCGAGCGAATCGGCGTCGTGAATCGCCTTGAGCATCGCGAGCGTGGCGTCATAGGCGAACGGCGCGTACAGCTCGACATCCTGATTGAAACGCGCCTTGTAGCGCTTCGCAAAGTCCTGCGCCGCGGGCAGCTTGTCGAGCGCCGGGCCCGGCTCCAGGTCTTGCGTGCCTTCGCCCGCGGGGCCGGCGATCTGCAGGAACGCATTGCTCTTTAGCGCGCCCGCGCCGAACAGGAGCGTCGGCATGCCGAGCGAGCGCATCTGCTTGACGAGCATCGCGCCTTGTTCGTCGAGCCCGCCGAAGAAAATCATGTCGACGTTCTTTTCCTTCAGCGTCGTCAGGATCGCGCGGAAGTCGACGGCCTTGTCGTTCGTGAACTCGCGATCGACGATGTTGCCGTTCGCTTCCTTCGCGCCTTTCTCGAACGCGTCGGCGAGACCCTGGCCGAACGCCGTGCGATCGTCGATGATGCCGATGCGCTTCGCCTTCAACTGCTGCACCGCGAACTGGCCCGCGATCACGCCGCCGACGCCGTCATGGCCCATCGTGCGGAATACGTTCTGGAAGCCCTGGTGAGTCAGCGCCGGATTGGTCGAACCCGGGGTGATCATTGCGATGCCCGCCGTGTGATAGACCGCCGACGCCGGGATGCTGCACCCCGAGTTGTAATGGCCGACCACGCCGACCACGCCGTCGTCGACCATCTTCTGCGCGACCTGGATCGCGGTGCGCGGGTCGGCTTGATCGTCCTGCACGTCGAGCACGAACTTGACCGGCTTGCCGCCGATCGTCGGGTTCTTGGCGTTTGCCTCGTCGATCGCGAGCTGCGCGCCGTTCTCCAGATCCTTGCCCACGCGCGCGACCGGCCCCGTCAGCGGCGCTGCGAAACCGATCTTCACGATCGTGGGGTCCGCGCCGTACGACGGCGCCTGCGCGCACAGGACCCCAAGTGCTAGTGCGACTACCAAATTTCGGCGTTTCATGATGTCCGTCCTCTTTTGTGCAGACAGTTGCGGTGGTTAAAAACGACGCGGGCTATAAGGCTCGAGATCAATGGGAGACGCGCGGCCGGCGACGAGGTCGGCGACGACACTGCCTGTCACGCCGCCCAGCGTGACGCCAAGGTGCTGATGCCCGAACGCGTAAACGACGCGTGGCGAAGCGCTCGACGCTCCGACGACCGGCAGCCCATCGGGCAGGCTCGGCCTGAAGCCGAGCCAGTTGCTGTCCGGTTGCTGCAAACCCGGCAACGCTTCCCGCGCGGAAATCGTGATCAGGTTCAGCAGCCGCGGGTTCTTCTTTGGTCCAAATCCGCCGAGCTCGACGGTGCCTGCCGCGCGGATGCCGCCGTCCATCGGCACCATGTAGAAGCCGCGCTCGGCCCAGCCGCACGGGCGGGAGATCAGCGACGACGTGCCGGGAAAACGCACGTGATAGCCGCGCTCGGTATCCAGCGGCACGCGGTCGCCGCATTGGCGTGCAAAGCGACCGGACAACGCGCCCGTGCAGACGATCGCGTGCTCGGCGCCGTGCGCGCGGCCGGCTTCGTCGACGAGGCGCACACCGCTCTGCCGCGGTTCGAGCGAGCGGACGGCGGTGCGCTCGTGCTGCAGCCCTTGGCGCACCAGCGATTCATAAAGCACCTGCAAGAAGCCGCGCGGGTCGCTCAGGAACCAGCTGTCGTTGAACATCGTGCCGTGCGCGAAGATCGGCGCGAGGTTCGGTTCGAGTTCGCGAATGCCGTCGCGCCCGAAGTTTTCGAATCGCACGCCGAGCGAGCGGCGCAAAGCGAGCGAGGGTTGCGCCGCCTTGAACGAGTCCGCGTTCGAGTACAGGTACAGGCATTCGCGTTCGCGAACGAAGCTCGACAAGCCATCGATCGAAAGCATCTCCCGATACCCCTCGAACGCGCACGCCAGCAGGCGCGCCAGCGCTTTCGCGCTGTGCTCGTAGCGCCTGGGCGTCGCGTTCAACAGAAAACGCGCGAGCCACGGTGCGAGGTGCGGCACGTATCCCCAGCGAATCCTGAGCGGGCTCGTCGCCGAGAACAGGAAGCGCGGCAGGTTGCGGAACACGTCCGGGTTGTTGACGGGGAGGCACGCGTAATTCGCGAACGTGCCCGCGTTGCCGTACGACGTGGCTTCACCGGGGCCGAGCGCGTCGTAGAGCGTCACGCGGTGGCCGTCGCGCATCAGCCAGTACGCGCTCGACAACCCGATGAATCCCGCACCAAGGACAGCGACGTCGGCCATTATTTTTTCCTGTCGGCGGCAGGAGCCGGGAGCGCGCAGGCGGCTGCGGTGCGACTCAGGGTGGGGATGGACTGTCGATCTGTCACAAGCGTCTCCTCCTGTACTACAGTTCGGAATCGCGCCGCCGAGCTGGCGCCGTACAAACGATGGCCTCATACTCACACAAAGATTTTTTGTGTGCAATTGATTTGTCTTTGTGTGGACTTAGGTGTTTTCCCCGACGTGGCAGCGGCTTTTCTCGCCGGATGGCGAATAAGTCCTTGATGTGTGCCCCTATAAAGGGTTTAGTATTTATTCCGTGGACGCGTGTCGTGCACTGCGTGGCAAGATTTGTGCGGGCGAACGATTGTTTTGTATGGAGTTGCTACCTGAATGAATAGCGAAATAAACCACACAAATGGTGAGGAAAATCTCCAGACAAAGGGGCGCCAGGCCACCTATCTAGAGGTGTCGCGCAATCTTGAAGAGAAAGTGCGCAACGGGCTCTACCCGCCGGGCAGCCGTCTGCCGCCGCAACGCGACCTGGCGCTGGAGCTTGGCCTCAATGTGTCGACGGTGTCGCGCGCGTACAAGGAACTGCAGGCGCGCGGGCTGATCGTCGCGAGCAAGCGGCGCGGATCGATCGTCACCGGGGGCGCGATGCCGTCGGTGCACGCGCGCGCGGAGAGCGGCCCGCGCGCCGCCGCCGATGCGAACGCGGTGATCGACCTGACCGTCAATCGCCCCGCGACCGGCGAATTCCTCACGCAACTGGCGCGTACGATGGCGAACCTCGCGCGCGATCCGCGCTATCCAGAGACGCAGGAATACCAGCCGCCGCAGGGGCCCGATTGGGCGCGCGCGGCCGGCGCGCAATGGATCGCCGCGCCGGGCTTCGCACCGATGGCGGATAACGTGGTCGTGACGAGCGGCGCGCAGCACGGCCTTTATGCGGTGCTGAGCAGTCTGATGGGCCACGAGGGCGTGATTCTCACGGATCAGTTGACCTATTACGGGCTGAAGGCGCTCGCGCCCGTGTTCCAGTTCGAGATCGTCGGGATTCCTAGCGACGACGAAGGGCTGCTGCCGGACCGTCTCGAAGACGCGTGTAAGCGCGTGCGCGTGAAGGCGATCTTCGTCGTGCCGAATCTGCAGAATCCGACTGTCGTGACGATGAGCCTCGCGCGCCGCGTGGCGCTCGTCGATATCGCGCGGCGCCATCACATCGCGATCATCGAAGACGACGTGTACGGTCCGCTCTTGCGCACGCGTCTGCCGACGATCGCGAGCCTGTGCCCCGAGCTGACCTTCCATGTCGCTTCGACGTCGAAGATCCTCGCGCCCGGGCT
>DATGHJ010000108.1:0-3173 GCA_035308085.1 Trinickia sp.
GCCGGTCAGCTTGTGAGACGTGGCCGCAAGCGCCGGCTCGGCGCGGGCTAGCTCGCTCGGGCTCAGCAGCTCGAATGGCACGTTCGCGTCCTTGAGCACGGCGATGTCCTTCGCGGCGCCGTCGAGCTGTTGCTGCGTGCGGAAAAGCTGGAGCGTACCTCCAGTGCGGCCTTCATACAGAATGCCGGTGTCGGCGCGCAGCACTTGGAGGCAGTCGCGGCTGTACTCGGCGAGCCGGACCATGCGGCCTTTGTTGACGGCATAGCGCTCGGCGGTGCAGTTCTGCAGCATCTGCCACATCCAGCGCAGTTGGAATTGCGTGCCGTCGAGCCGGATGGCGAGCGGCGCGTGCTTCTGGAACATCCACTTGACGGCCTTGAGCGGCACGCCCGGCGCGGCCCACGGGGCAGCGTAGCCCGGCGAGATCTGGCCGGCATTGGCAAAGCTGGTCTCCAGCGCCGGGCCGGCCTCGCGGTCGATCACGGTGACTTCGTGCCCCGCACGCGCCAGATAATAAGCAGTCGTCGTTCCGACGACCCCGCTGCCCAAAACGACGACTCGCATAACTGCTCCCAGTAGGTTTTTCTGCTATTCGGGCCGAGGCGGTCAATCACCTTGATTAACCCGAATCGTCCAGTGTTAAGCGCTATACTATTGAGCAAGGTCTAGTTTTTGTTATCGTATTTTTTACGTTTTTGGTAAAAGGCCATGAGAACGCAACGCCAGCCGGTCCGTGCACTCGATAAGCTCGATCACAAGATCCTGAAATTGCTTCAGGTGGATGGCCGGATGGCCATGAAAGATCTGGCTGAGCAGGTCGGGCTAACCGTGACGCCGTGTATCGAGAGGGTGAAGCGCATGGAGCGCGATGGCGTGATCACGGGCTACTACGCGCGGGTCAATCCGGTGGAACTCGGGGCGGCGCTGCTCGTATTCGTCGAGATCACGCTCGATCACAAGAGCGGCAACATGTTTGATCAGTTTCGCCGCGAGGTGCAGAAGATTCCCGAGGTGCTCGAATGCCACCTCGTGTCGGGCGATTTCGATTATCTGATCAAGGCGCGCATCGGCGAAATGGCCGACTACCGCAAGCTGCTCGGCGACATGCTGCTGCAGTTGCCGGGGGCCGTGCAGTCGAAGAGCTATGTCGTGATGGAGGAAATCAAGGAGTCGCTGACGATCGCTGTGGGCGAGTAGGGCTGGTGGGCCGCTGGGGGCCGCTGGGCCCGACAGAGGCGGCCTCGAAACCCGCCGAGCGGCTTGGCATTATGCAAGGTGATACTGTATATTTATACAGTATCTGCTGCCGCCAAGTTCGAGCCATGGACGATTCTGAGTTTCCGATTGCCTTGCCCGTGCCTCGCAAGGGGCGCGGGGCCGTCACGAATCTGCAGGGTCGCTATGAAGTCGACCAGCGCGAGAAGGTCGACGACGGCTGGGCGAGACCCGAGGACGACGAAAGCGAAGCGCCCGCACTGCGCACGCAGGTCTTCGAGGAGCGCGCGAAAAGCATCCTGACGCGCAACACCTCGCCCGATATTCCCTTTAGCGTTTCCTTGAATCCGTATCGCGGCTGCGAACACGGCTGCGTCTACTGTTTCGCCCGGCCGACGCACAGCTATCTTGGCCTGTCGCCCGGGCTCGATTTCGAAAGCCGCATTTACGCGAAGGTGAACGCCGCGGAGTTGCTCGAACGCGAGTTGTCGAAGAAGACCTATGTGCCGGAGCCGATCGCGCTCGGCGTCAATACGGACGCGTATCAGCCCGCGGAGCGCGAATTGCGCATCACGCGGCGCGTGATCGAGGTGCTGCACGAGCGCGGCCATCCTTTTGCGGCCATCACCAAGTCGTCGCTGATCGAGCGCGATATCGATCTGCTCGCCTCGATGGCGGAGCGCAATCAAGTCATGGTCGCGGTGACCGTCACGACGCTCGACGCCGATATCGCGCGCACGCTCGAGCCGCGCGCCGCGACGCCGTCGCGCCGGCTGCGCACGATCCGCGCCTTGAGCGAGGCGGGCATTCCCGTTGGCGTGAGCATCGCGCCCGTGATCCCGTTCGTCACCGAGCCGGACATGGAGCGCGTGCTCGAGGCATGCGCCGAGGCGGGGGCGTCGAGCGCGAGCTACATCATCCTGCGCTTGCCGTGGGAGGTGGCGCCGCTGTTCAAAGATTGGCTCGCCGTGCATTTCCCCGACCGTGCCGAGCGCGTGATGGCGCGAGTTCGCGACATGCGGGGCGGCAAGGACTACGACTCGTCGTTCGCGAAGCGTATGAAGGGGGAGGGTTTGTGGGCGGAACTGCTGAAGCAGCGCTTTCACAAAGCGGTCCGCCGCTTGGGCCTCAATGAGCGCAAGCGCGGAATTCTCGATATCTCGCAGTTCCGCATGCAGTTAGCCGGAACGCGGCCGTCCGAGCCACCGCAGGACAATCCGCAGTTGAGCCTCTTCTGACAGGCCGGCACATTTGGGTGCTCTAGCCCGCGGCTATTGTTATTGCGAAAGCGACTTCGCCGCCTCGACTTGAGACTCGAAGTAGGTCTGGAACGAAAGCGCCAGTCCGCTCATCAGCAGGAAGGCGCCGAAAAACAGCGAAAAGATCACGACGAAGATGACCGCCCAGCCCGAGCGGCTGTGCTTGCCGGTTTGCGCGTTGAATTGCGCGTCCCATTTCTGATCCGGCCGCAGGCCGTACACGATTGCGGCGAGGAAGGCGGCAAAGAGCGAAACCGCGCCGGGAACCGCGAGCCACCAGCCGATCGTGGCGGCACGCTGGGTGGCGACGAGGAGCAGGACGCCCGGAATGCCGATGATCGTGCCAACCAGATGTGCCCAGCCGAACACGTCGCGAAAGCCGTACAAATAGAAGCGATGCGCGCCGAGGCTGCCGAAAAGGAAAGCGAGCGCGGCGGTGAGGGTCTTCGAGCGAAAGCGGGGTGAGGCGGACGAAACGATGGCGGACATAGACGTCTTGCAAGGAGGCGGTCGGCGGAACGATTGGCGGGCGGTGACGCAAAATCAGGCGCGCCGCTGCCGATCGGGCATTCTACGCCGAGCCGGTGTGCGGGAGCATGCGGCGAGCCGCAGTTTCAAGAGAGGCGTGATGACATCGCGGGCTCTTGTGGCTGCGTCGACGGGCGCGTGCCCGGAGTGCGTCCGGTTCCACCGCAAGCA
>DATGHJ010000109.1:0-2391 GCA_035308085.1 Trinickia sp.
GCGACGAGCGGGAAATGACGAAGTGCAAGCCGGGGCCTGGCGCTTGCCCGCACAGTCCCGGCGCTGAACGCATCAGCGAGCAACGATGAACCAAGAACATTTGATCGTCATGGCCAATCAGATCGGCGAATTCTTCGCGTCGATGCCCGATCGCGATGAGGCGCTGGTCAGCGTCGCCAATCACATTCGTCGCTACTGGGAACCCCGGATGCGGCGCGTGATCCTGGCGGCGCTCGATGAGCCGGACGCGGCGGCGTCGATGGCGCCGATCGTCAGGGAAGCGCTCACCAAATCGCGCGACGCACTGACGCCGGCAGCGGCTGCTTGACACGCCGTTTGAGCGATCGAAGCAACGTCAAAACGGACGCGAACAAGCAGCGCGTCGGGCAAACGGCCCTAGCCGTGCTCGCGCGTGCGCCCGAACCACGTCTCGCAGTGGCGCAAGAGCGCGTTGCCGTCCGATGCCGGCCGGCCGCGCGCGCAGATATAGCCGTCCGGCCGCACGAGATAGAAAGCCGGCCGCGTGCGTCCGTATGATTCGCTAAGCGACGGCGCGCCGTCGCGAGGCGTTTCGCACACGTGCCAGATCCGCACCGCGCCCGGCAGCGCGCGTTCGATATCCTGAGCCAGCCGAGATAGCCGGGCGTCGGGCGCGGGCGCTGCGCCTGCCGGCGCGTCGGTGTCGTTCCCCGCCTCAACCAACAGGAACAGCGAAAAGAACGCCGGGTCGTGCAAATCGAAGATGCAGCCTATGCCCGGCGCACGCCCGAGCGGCCCGTCGACCACATGCACCAGCGCATCGGGCGCCCGTTCACCCGCGCGCGGCCCGCCGTCGAGCACGCGTTCGAGCGAGAGCGCGCTGCGCCGGTATTGCACCGACAGCTCGCTGACCGTGAGCCGCGCCGCATCGCGCAGCGGCCCGAGCGTGGCGAGCACCGGCATCACGCGGTCGCGCAACAATTTGAGCGGCCCATGCTCGGCCTCGGCCATGTGCATCATGAAGCTGGTCTGACGCAGCACGTCGCGCTCGATCGGATGGCGCTCGGCCTGATAGGTATCGAGCAGTTGATCGGGCGCGCCGCCCGACATCAGTCGCGCGAGCTTCCACCCGAGATTGAATGCCTCCTGAATCCCCGTGTTCATCCCTTGCGCGCCGGCGGGACTATGGACGTGCGCCGAATCGCCCGCGAGGAAAACCCGTTGCGCGCGCAACCGTTCGGCCATGCGGCTGCTTACGCTGAAATACGACGACCACGCGAGCGCATCGAGATCGAGCCGGCCGTGCACGCGCCGCGCGGCAATCTGACGGCATTCGTCGAGCGACGGCACAGCGGGCGGCGGCTTGATCTCCTGATGCGCCGCGGTCGAGTCTGCGTTCGCCGCCGCGCTCGACGCAACGGCGGCCAGCATCGGGGGGTTGTCCGCGATCAGACGATGACGCCCCCCGCCAAGCGGAAAAAGCCCGACCAGCCCCTCGCCCGACGCGAAAATATGAAACTCGTCGTCGGACCAGTCGGATACGGCCTGCAAATCGGCGAGCAAGAACGTCTGCTCGAAGGTCTTGCCCGCAAACCCTATGCTGAGCAGGTGCCGCACCGTGCTGTGAGCGCCGTCGGCGCCGATCAGAAACGCCGCGTGCGCGATCTCGCTGCGGCCATCGGCATGCGACAGCACGGCTTCCACGCGCGACGCCCCCGGCGTCAGCCCCGTCAGTTCGACACCGCGCTCGACCGTCACGCCGAGCGTCGCGAGATGCTCGGTCAACAGCCGCTCGGTCACGCTCTGATCGAGAAACAGCAGGTAGGGGTAGCGAGTCTGCAGCGGATCGAAATCGAGCCGCGCGAGCCGATGCCCATTCGAATAGAGATTGGCGGCCCGCGCGCGATGGCCGAGTTCGAGGAACGGCTCGACGATCCGATGCTGCTCCAGCAATTCCAGAGTGCGCGCCTGGATGCCGATCGCGCGCGAATACGGCGACGGCTGCGGCGCCTTGTCGATCAAGCGCACCGGAATACGCGCCCGCGCGAGGCTCGTCGCGGCGGCAAGCCCGGTCGGACCCGCGCCGACGATCAGCACGGGATGTGCGCTCCCCCCAACGTCGGCGCTCATGTTGCCTCCCGCCGGGCCGCCCCAAGGGAGGCAACCGCCCCCGCGGGGGGCAGCGAACGTAAGTGAGCGTGGGGGCCGTCCATCATGTCCTCCAACGGGCAACATCCGGCCAGTGTACGCCGCCCTGCCGGCTTGAGGCACATCTGGCCCGATTTCAGCGCGCGGCGCCCTCAACGCTCCCGATGTTCAAGCGAACAATAATGCTCGCTCGTGCCGAGATCGACCTGCAGCGTCGCGTGATGCATCGCATACTGCTCGCGCAGCGTCCGCACCATGCCGTCG
>DATGHJ010000110.1:0-6131 GCA_035308085.1 Trinickia sp.
GCAAGGTGACGTGGACTGAAGGGCCGCCGGCGCCGAAAGCGCCGCAAGGCGTGCTTGCCGGCAAGACGATCGTGCTGACGGGCACCTTGCCCACGCTCGCGCGTGAAGAAGCCAAGGAAATGTTGGAGGCGGCGGGGGCGAAAGTCGCCGGCTCCGTTTCGAAGAAGACCGACTACGTGGTCGCGGGCGCGGAAGCCGGCAGCAAGCTCGCGAAGGCCGAGGAACTCGGCATCCCCGTGCTCGACGAAGATGATATGCGCAAGCTCCTGGAGGGCCACATCCAATGATTCGCGAAATTCTCAGAATGGGCGATCCGCGCCTTTTGCAAATCGCTCAACCGGTCGACCATTTCGATACGCCCGAGCTGCACGTGCTCATCAAGGACATGTTCGACACAATGCACGACGCGAACGGCGCGGGTCTCGCCGCACCGCAGATCGGCGTCGATCTGCAGGTCGTGATCTTCGGCTTTGGGCACAATGAACGCTATCCCGATGCGCCGTCGGTGCCGGAAACGGTGCTCATCAATCCGACCATCACGCCGGTTTCGCAGGACATGGAGGAGGGCTGGGAAGGCTGCCTGTCGGTGCCGGGCATGCGCGGCGTGGTCAACCGCTTTTCGATGATCCGCTACCACGGCTTCGATCAGTATGGGGACCAGATCGATCGCGTCGCGGAAGGGTTTCATGCACGTGTCGTGCAGCACGAGTGCGATCACTTGATCGGCAAGCTGTATCCGATGCGGATCACGGATTTCGCGAAGTTCGGCTTCACCGAAGTCCTGTTCCCCGACCTCGAACCGAATAGCGACGACTGACGAGCGCCGGCCTTCGAGCGATAAAAAAGGCCGCATCGAAATTCGATGCGGGCTTTTCTTTGGTGCACCGCGCGGAAGAGCTCGCTCACGTCGCGCAAGGGACGAAGATCAGAACTCCTCGTCTGGCATCAGATAGCGCCACTGTCCCTGCGGCAGCTGACCAAGCGGAATCTGGCCCATCCGAATCCGCTTCAAGCCGACCACCTGAAGGCCGACCAATTCGCACATGCGGCGGATCTGACGCTTCTTGCCTTCGCGCAGGACGAATCGTAGCTGTTCGCCGTTTTGCCAGCTGACTTTGGCGGGCCGCAGGAGAACGTCGTCGAGCGACAGACCGTGCCGGAGCTTCGCCAGCAGTTCCGCCGGGAAGTGCTGATCGATGTCCGTCGTGCGTTCGCCGTAGGCCACGCGCACCAAGTACTCCTTTTCGATCGGCGAGTGGATGCCGATCAGATTCTTCGCGACGCGGCCGTCCTGCGTCAGCACCAGAAGGCCGGTCGAATCGATGTCGAGACGTCCGGCCGGCGCTAGCTGGCGCAGGTGGTTCGCGGAAAATTGGATGTTCGAGCGATCGCCGTCCCAATGGTTGGCTGGCGTGATCAGCGTGATGGCCGGCTGGTAGCCGTCTTCGGCCTGACCGGACACGTAACCGATCGGCTTGTGCAACAAGATCGTCACCTGCTTGGCCTGGGCCGCGCGTGCATTCGCGACGATCTCGATGTGCTGTCCGGCATGGACCTTGGCGCCGAGCGTATCGATCCGCTCGCCGTCCACGAGGACCCAGCCCTTTTCGATCCATTCGTCCGCCTCCCGGCGCGAGCACAGACCGAGTTCGGACATGCGCTTCGAGAGGCGCATCATGCTGGCTTCCTCAGCGTGGGCTTCCGATTCCGTCCGTCTGGCCGCGGCGGGGCTGGGGCTGCGAGCGGGCGTGCGAGCGCGGGTATCCGAGACCGGTTTGCGTCCGTGCGCATCGTCCCCGCGCGGCGGGCGCCCGGCGTATTGGCGAGCGCCCTGGCGTGGGTCCGAATCGGTGCGGTTGGCGCGCTCACGCGGTGTGCCGTCGCGGCGCGCGTTCCGCTCGCCGGCCGGTCGCTTGGACGAGGTCTCGGACGCGCGATCGTCGCGCTCGACGAATGAGCGCTTGATCGGGCTGCCGACTTTGAGGCCACCGCGCTGTGAATCGCCGACCGAGCGGCCCGCGGCGCCTTGGCGGGGTTTATCCGACCCACGACCCTCTCCGTAACCGCCGCGCGTCCGTTCGGACGTATCGCGGCGCGCGCCGGCAGGCCGCTCGGATGCCGCGTAGCCGCGTTCCCCGCCAGCTTGCGTTGGGCGCTTGGCAGGCGCACGCGCATCGCGTCTAGCGCCGCGCGTTTCGCCGTCGCGCCTCCATTCTCCACGCGCACCCGCCGGTCGTTTGGCATCGGCGGGCGCGGCATCGCGGCGCGCCGGGCGCTCCGTAGCGGAGCGCGTGCCGGTTTCAGCGCCAGCACGTGTAGGCTTGCCGGAGCGCGCCGTGCCGCTGTCTTTCTTCATGGCGCCGGCCGGTGCGGCTCGCTTGGCGGGCGACTGCGGCGGGCGGGCGTCGCGGGCGGCGCTACCTGCTCCGCCGGCAGGACCGGAAGCCGGCGCGCGCGGCGGCCCGGCCGGCCGATCGGTCTTCGCCGCCGCCGGGCGAGCCGGCCGCACGGGTTTGCGTGCCGACGCGCTGCCGGAACGGACGGGGGCGCGTTCCGGCGTTGCCGGTCGCGGATGCTTGGCTGTCAATTTGACGCGCATAAACTCTCTCAACAAAGCACGGGACCGCTTCGCATTTCCCCGACGACGTCTGCGGGACAGGGCGCGAAGCGGCGAATACGGGGACTTTTAGACCGCGATCGCGCGCAGCAACTCGGTTTCGATCTGGATTTGCAGGCGGTTGTCCGATAGACCGCGTCCGTCCAGCAGGAACACGTCCTCGACGCGTTCGCCGAGCGTATTGATCCGCGCCGCATGGACGCCGACCCGGTGCTCGGCCAGCACGCGCGCAATCGAATAAAGAAGGCCCGGCCGGTCGTTGGCCGACACGGACAGGATGTAGTACTGGCCGCGCTCGTCGGCTCGCAGGTCGACGCGCGGCGTGACGGGGAACGTGCGCGACAGCCGCGAGAGGCGCCCCTTGGCCGGCTCGGGCAAGAGCGCCTCGACCGCGAGCCGCGCCGCGAGTTGCTGCTCGACGAGATTGGCGATGTCGCGGTAGTGCACGTCGTCTTCGGTGTGGGCGACGATGAAGTTGTCGAGCGCATAACCGTGGCGCGTCGTGCTGACGCGCGCATCGAGCACAGAGAGCCCGTTTCTGTCGAAATAGGCGCAAATGCCCGCGAACAGGTCGGAGCGGTCCTGCACGTAGACGAGCACCTGCAGCGCTTCGCCGATCGGTGACGGGCGCGCCCGCACGATGGCCGTCTCCGTGCGCACATGGCGGTACAGCACGCGCGTCTGCCACGCGATGTCGGCGGCGTCGTGGCGCAGGAAGTAGCCGACGTCGAGCTGCTCCCACAGCGCGAGATGCGCGTTCTCGGGCACGGTTTCGAGCCGCAGCAGCGCGAGCGCTTCCTCCTGCCGCTGCTTGAGTTCCGAGTGGGCATCGGGGCGAGCGCCGCCGAGCACGGCGAGCGTCGCGCGGTACAGGTCCTCGAGCAGCTTGCCTTTCCAGTTGTTCCAGACCTTCGGGCTCGTGCCGCGGATATCGGCGACCGTCAGCAAATAGAGGGCGGTCAGGCGCCGTTCGGTGCCGACCAGCTCGGCAAATTGCTTGATGACTTCGGGGTCGCTCGTATCCTGCTTTTGCGCGACCTGGCTCATCGTCAGGTGATGCTGGACCAGCCACACGACGAGCTCGCCATCGTCGCCCGTGATGTCGTGGTCGCGGCAGAAGCGCCGCGCGTCGGCCATGCCGAGCGTCGAGTGGTCGCCGCCGCGGCCCTTCGCGATGTCGTGGAACAAGGCCGCGACGTACAGCACCCACGGGCGCTCGAAGTTCGCGATGAGCTGGCTGCAGAACGGATACTCGTGCGCGTGCTCGGCGATCGCGAAGCGGCGCAGATTGCGCAGCACCATCAGGATGTGCTGGTCGACCGTATAGACGTGGTAGAGGTCGTGCTGCATCTGCCCGACGATGCGCCGGAAGTTGAGCAGGTAGCGCCCGAGCACGCTCGTCTGGTTCATGAGCCGCATTGCGTGCGTGATGCCGTGCGGCTGCTTGAGGATCTCCATGAACAGGCGCCGGTTTTCCGGATTGCGGCGCCAGTGCTGGTTCATGATGTCGCGCGCGTTGTAGAGCGCGCGCAGCGTGCGCGCCGAGAGCCCCTTGATGCCCGGCGTCGCTTCGAAGAGCAGGAAGGCTTCGAGAATCGCGTTCGGCGAGCGCTCGAACACGTCGTCGCTGCCGATTTCGATCATCCCTTGCTTCTCGACGAAACGGTCCGACAGCACGCGCGTAATGCCGCTCGTCTTCGGGAAGAGCTGCGCCTCGATGTTCTGGATCAGGATCGTCGCGAGCTGCGTGACGGCCTTGGCGGCCCAGTAGTAGCGGCGCATCAGCTGTTCGCTCGCGCGCTTGGTCTGCGTCGCCTTGAAGCCGAAGCTCTCGGCGGCCGCGGTCTGCAGGTCGAACAGCAGAATGTCCTGGCGGCGCCCGGCGATCACGTGCAGACGGGCGCGCAGCGCTTTGAGGAAGCCTTCGTTGCGCCGCAGCTCGCGCGCCTCGCGAGCGGTGATGAGCCCGCGCGCGTCGAGCTCCTTCCAACTGCTGCCGAAGCCCGCGGCGCGCGTGATCCACAGGATCAGCTGCAAGTCGCGCAAGCCGCCCGGGCTTTCCTTGACGTTGGGTTCGAGGCTGTACGGCGAGTCTTGAAACTTCGCGTGCCGCTGGCGCAATTCGAGCATCTTCGCCTGGAAGAACGCGCGCGGATCGAGCGTCCCGTTGTAGCGCAGCGTGAAGGACTCGAAGAGCGCCGTGCTGCCGACGATACGCCGCGCTTCGAGCAGCGACGTGCGTACCGTCACGTCGTTCGACGCTTCCTCGATGCACTGCGCAACCGTGCGCACGCTGCTGCCGAGTTCGAGCCCGAGGTCCCAGGCCATGCCGATGAAGCGCTCGATGCGCGCCTCGATATGCGGCGGTGCTTCTTCGGGCAGGAGCACGAGGATGTCGACGTCCGAATACGGCGCGAGCTCGCCGCGGCCGTAGCCGCCAACCGCGAGGAGCGCGAGGGACGCGGGCAGCTCGCAGGTTCCCCAGGCGCCGCGCAGGGCGTCGTCGGTGGTGCGGGCGAGCGAGCGCATCAGCGAATCGACGTTGGCCGAGGTCTTGAAGCGCTCCAGCAGTTCGGTTTTGACCACTTTGTAGTCCGCTTTGAGCGACAGGGCGTGGGGAAGGGCGGCAGCGGGAGCGCTCATGGGCGGCGTGTAGGCGTGATCGGGCGCAGTGGGCTCGTTGGCGTTGGACGAAAAAGCGGGGCCGGCTCGGCCGCGGACTTACGCGGCCACCGCGATCTGCGGCTTGGCGGGCGTGCCAGCCGACACCGTCAGCACTTCATGGCCGGATTCGGTGACGAGCACGGTGTGCTCCCATTGCGCGGAAAGGCTGCGGTCGCGCGTCTTGACGGTCCATTGGTCAGGCATCGTGCGGATTTCGCGGCGCCCGGCGTTGATCATGGGCTCGATCGTGAAGATCATGCCGGGCTGCAATTCCAGGCCGGTGCCAGGGCACCCGTAGTGCAGGATCTGCGGATCTTCGTGGAACACGGTGCCGATGCCGTGGCCGCAATACTCGCGCACGACGCTGTAGCCCTGCGCTTCCGCGTGCCGCTGGATCGCGTTGCCGATGTCGCCGAGGAACGCGCCCGGGCGCACCTGCTCGATGCCGAGCCACATGCATTCGTAGGTGGTCTGCACGAGGCGCTTGGCGAGGATCGAGCCTTCGCCCACGATGAACATCCGGCTCGTGTCGCCGAAATAGCCGTTCTTGATGACGGTGATGTCAATATTGAGCGCGTCGCCGTTCTTGACGATCTTGTCGCCGGGGATGCCGTGGCAGATGACGTCGTTGACCGAAATGCAGGTCGCTTTCGGGTACGGCGGGTAGCCGGGCGGCTGGTAGTTGAGCGGCGCTGGCACGGTGCCCTGCACGTCGAGCATGTAGTTGTGGCACAGGCGATCGAGCTCGCCCGTCGTGACGCCCGCCTTGACGAACGGCGTGATGTAGTCGAGCACTTCGCTGGCGAGGCGGCAAGCCACGCGCATTTGCGCGATATCGTGTTCGTTTTTG
>DATGHJ010000111.1:0-5182 GCA_035308085.1 Trinickia sp.
GCCGAGGGCGTCGCCCTTCGCGAGCGCCTGCGCGTAGGGGCCGGTTGCGAACGCACGGACTTCGTCGAGAAACGCCGGCAAATCGGCGGGTTTCGGGTTGAGCTTGTCGTGATACCAGGCGATCGCGGCGTAGGTGGGCAGGTAGCGCTCGTTGACGATGTCGTAGCCGGGCGCGTGCAGGCCCGAGTTCAAGACCGACGACAGCAGCACGACGCCGTTGAGCGCCATGTCCTCTTGATCGAGCTTGTACGCGAGCATCGCGGCGCGCGCCGTGCCGTACGACTCGCCGATCAGGAACTTCGGCGAGTTCCAGCGCTGGTTGACCGTCACATAGCGTTCGATGAAATGCGCGAACGCGTCGAGATCTTCGTCGACGCCCCAGAATTGCTTGCCGGTCGCGTGGCCTACGATCCTCGACAAGCCGGTGCCGACCGCATCGACGAACACGAGGTCGCTCTTGTCGAGCAGGCTGTCGGGATTGTCGGCGAGGACGTAGGGCGCGGGCGGGGTCGCGGCGGGACTCGTGGTGCGTACGCGCTTCGGGCCGACCGAGCCGATCAGCAGAAAGATGCTGCCCGCGCCGGGTCCGCCGTTGAACAGAAACGTGATGGGGCGCTGGGCGGGTTGCTTCGTGTCCAGGGTGTAGGCGACGTAGAAGACGCTGGCTTCGGCGTCGCCGGCGTTGTTGCGCAGGAGCAGGTTGCCCGCGGTCGCGGTGTAGGCGAGCTTGCGGCCGTCGATCCGGATCGAATGATGCGTGACGCTCGACGTCTCGGGCGGAACCGGCACGGTTGCGGCTTCCGTGGCGCTGGCGGGTGGGGCAGCGCTTGCCGGTTCGGCGGCCGCTGCAGCCGCGCTCGCTGCCGCGGAATGCGAAGCCGCTATCGCAGACGATTCCGCATTCGCGGCCAGGCTCGGCGATGAAGACAATGCGACGGCGATCGTGGCTGCCGACGCTGCAATGAAGCCGTGCAGCGAAATTGCGAAGCGATAGCGCATAGTCGGTCCGATTGGGGTGCGGCGCCGCGGAGGTGGCAACGATTCTTCGCAAAGTCGCGCGTCAAGTCAATGGTGTGAAGCGATCCTTTAAGATGTCGCGAATGGACCGTTCGCGCCGCGCTGTCGCAAAACTCGTGCAAAACCCGCGCATACTCGCCGAACGGTTGTTAATGCAACGAAATCGTATAAAGAATGGCCATGGCTGAAGACAATCCCGCCGATCTCGAACCAAACCACCGGAAGCTCCAGCGCGTGGCTGCGACGGTCCTCTACGCGGCGTTCGTCCTGCTCGCGCTCTGGGTGATGCGCGACTTCATCCCCGCCGTCGCGTGGGCCATGGTGATTGCGATTACGCTATGGCCGCTGTTGGCGCGCTTCGAGGCGTTTTGCGGTTCGCGCTTTCGCGCGACGTTATTCGCGATTGCCGTGACCGCCGCGATCGGGCTGCTCGTCGTGCTGCCGTTCGTGCTCGTGTTCGCGCAGGCCGTGAGCGAAATGCACGACCTCATCGCGTGGCTCAGAACGGTCGAGGCCAACGGCATTCCGGTGCCGGACTTCGTCGCCCAATTGCCGTTCGGCTCCTCGCAGGTCGCGTCGTGGTGGCAGGACAATCTCGCGCTGCCGTTGCACGGGTCGCCCGCGATGAAGGCGCTGCACGGCGGCACGGTCGTGACGCTCGGCCGGCATTTCGGCACGGTGGCGGCGCACGGGCTCGTCGTGTTCGTGTTCACGCTGGTGACGCTGTTCGTGATTTTCCAGGCGGGGCCGCAGTTGAGCGGCAACTTGCTCAAGGGCACGCGCCGCGCGTTCGGTCCCCACGGCACGCTCCTCGCGGTGCGCATGGCGGCGGCGGTGCGCGGGACCGTCAGCGGCCTGGTGGTGGTCGGATTGGGAGAGGGCGCGCTCTTGGGCGTCGCCTATCTCGTGAGCGGCGTGCCGCACGCGGCGGTGCTCGGCCTCTTGACGGCCATTGCGGCGATGCTGCCGTTCTGCGCGCCGCTCGTGTTTTGCGGCGCGGCGCTGTGGCTCTTCACGCAAGGCGCGACGGTCGGGGCGATCGGCGTGGTGGTGTTCGGCGTCGTCGTGGTCTTCGTCGCCGAGCATTTCGTGCGGCCGATCTTGATCGGCGGATCGACGCGCTTGCCGTTTCTATTGGTGCTGTTCGGTATCCTCGGCGGCGCGCAGACGTTCGGCTTCATCGGCCTCTTCATCGGCCCGGCGCTGATGACCGTGCTGACGGTGTTGTGGAGCGAGTGGGTGCGCTAGGCCCCGACGCCGGCCGTCGCGCGCGGCCGGTGCCAACGACAACGCCGGCGCCTACTTGCCGCCCCCCTTCACGCAATCGAGCGTGTACTTGAGCCCGGCGCCGATCAGTCCTCGCCAGGCATCCCACGTGTGCCCGCCATCGACGATCCGCAACGCCGCCGGATTGTTCGCCTGCCGCAGACGCGTGTACAGCGTGTCGGCTTCGGCCTGGATCACGAGGTCGCCGTCGCCGGCGGCGATGAAGAACGGCAGCCGCCATGGCTGGTTCAAATAGCCGCTCCATAGTGCCGGATAGTTGAGCTCGCGCCAGATGCGCGGATCGAATTGCCGGTCGCCGAATACGCCGACGTAGCGCGCCGCCGACGTGAGCGGCGGCACGTCCGCGTAGATGGCCGGGCTCAGCAGCATCGCCGAGCAGAATTGGTTCGGCGCGAGCAGCGCATAGCGCAACGCGCCGAAGCCGCCCATCGAGACCCCGCCGATCGCGCGCCCGTTGCGCCGGTTCGAGACCGCGTAGTGCGATTCGATCTCGGGCAGCAGATCGCTGAAGAACGCGGTCTGCATCTTTTCCTTGCGGTCCACGTACCAATCGGTGCCGGCCTGCGGCATCACGATCACGACGGGCGGAATCTCGTTGCGTTCGATGAGCTGATCGGCCGTGGCCTGCAATTGGCCTTGCGTGATCCAGTCGTTGGCGTCGCCGTGATTGCCGTGCAGCAGGTAGAGCACCGGATAGCGCGGACCGTCGTCGCGATAGCCGGTCGGCAGGTAGATCGTGTACGACCATTCGCGGCCGAGTGCTTCGGAATGGAACGAGCGCGCCGCGACGATGCTCGCGAGCGAAGGCGCTTGCGCAGTCACGCAGACGAGCACGGCAAGAACGTAAAGGAGTGTGCGCATGGAGGTCGAGAGTGGAACGGGCTGCCGCAAAGCGCTTGGCGCACCTCATGCTACCAGCGGCTAGGGCCGGTTTTCATGTGAGCGGCGCCTGGCGGCGAGGCGCGCGCTCAGGCGCTCAACCGGTCTTGACCGCCAGCGCGCGCGTGAGCGGCCCGTAGACCTTCGCGACGGCCAAGAGCGCGGCGATCGCGACAGCGTCGGCGGCGAAGCCGAGCGGCACGTCGAGCAGGCCGTCGGTCATCGTGTAGAGAACGGAATCGACGGTCAGCGAAATCGCCGTGCCGGCGATAAAGCAAAGCAACCCCTTGCGGCCGACCGTGCCGATCCACGGCAGCCGATGCGCGGCCTTCTCGGCCCAGCCGGCGCGGATCAGATCCGCCACGAGCCACGCGATCGCCACGAAATTCACGACGCGCAGCCACTCGAGGTTCTGCTTGAACTCGGGACGAAGCGCGTTGGGAATGCCGGAGAGCTTCGCAAACCACAACACCGCAAGCAATGAGAGCGCCGCCGCGCTGAAGAGCGGCCCGAAGTGCGACGCGCTCACGCGCTGGTAGACCGGCTGGCAGCGCGCCAGCACGCCCAGCACGAACATGAGCTGCCACGCGAACGGGTTGAAGTCCCAGTGCATGTCGTCGGCCGCGGGCAGGTAAGCGAGTAGGCGGCTCGAGCCCGCCCACAGCGCGACGCTCGCGGCGGCGAGCAGCCACGGCTTCTTGCGCGCGAGCGGCAACGCCAGCGGCACGGCCAGCGCGAACAGCGCGTACATCGGCAGCACCGACGCCAGATAGGGCTGGCGCCGCAGCAGCAGGATGTCGAAGAGCGTCTGGAACGGGGCGCTCGTGAGGCTGTCGAGATCGGCGTAGGCGAGATTGGGCGCCTCGTCGAAACCGAGCGCGACGAACGCCGCGCTGATCACGAGCATGAGGCCCGCAGTCACGAGGAACGCGCGGTAGATTTCGAGCGCGCGGCGCAGGAAGCGCTGGCGAGCGACGGTTTCGTCGTGCTTCTTGGCGAGCGACAGATACGCGGTGGCCGTGGCATAGCCGCCGAGAAAGACGAAGACTTCGGCGGCGTCGCAGAACGCGTAGGTGTGCAGCGTGAAGCGCGACAGGATGCTGCCGCCGATGTGATCGACGACGATGATGAGGAGCACGAGTCCGCGCAGGAAGTCCAGTTCGACGAGGCGTTGTGATCTTTGCATGGGGTTCGAAACGGCCGGTCCCGATGGGCCGCGCGATGGGCGCGAGCTTGGGGACCGGCTGGGAATTGGGGTGGCTAGGCGGCGCACGTCCGAAACGGTTCGCGCCAAGCCGGTGGGGCAGACGAGATAAGCGACCGCGGGACAAGCCTGAAGGACCTGCCCAGCCAGCCATGGTTTCATCCATGCTTACCAAAGTCTTTCGAAATTATTACTTAATTTGACTGGGCGATGGCTCGGGTTCCGCTTTGCACAGCCCGAAGCGCGCAAGAACTTTGTTGCAGATCAAATTTGATACGTTATATCATCGCGGTAATGATACGTTATATCGTCTCGAAGGGTGAAGGCGTCATAGCGGCAAGAGGATTTCCCATCACGTAGAACAAGAAAGATGAACCACCGCAAATTGATAGCGCGCGCGGCATGGCTGGTGTCGGCGCAGATGGTTGCATTGCATGCACACGCCGCACCGGAGAACGTGTCGCTTACCGGCGTTGTCACCGATCGGGATGGTCACGCGCTCGAGCATGCCGAGGTCTCGGTGCAGGACGCCGGCGGCAGCGCGATCGCCCAAGTGCGCACCGGACGCGACGGCAAATTCGAAGTGGAGCATCTCGCGCCCGGCACGTACGCGTTGACCATCGACGCGAAAGGCTTCAGCAGCAACACGCGCATCGAAACGATCGAAGCAGGCAAGCCGCGCGAGATCGACGTCGCGCTCGAGAAGGGCAGCGCGCTCGACGTGAACGTCGATGCGCAGCGTCTCGACCGCGCGCGCAACGGCTTTCAGCCTGATATCGGCGCGAGCGTCTACCA
>DATGHJ010000112.1:0-4532 GCA_035308085.1 Trinickia sp.
GGTCGCGAAAAGCGAGCTGGCCGGCTACGAGCTGTTCTCCGGCCCCGACCAGACGACGTCGAAAGTCATGGGCGTCGATGCGGGCGTGAAGACCTCGGCGACTTACCTGACCTTGGTCAATACCGCCAAGGTGCTCAAACAGATCGGCCGCATCCAGTCGGTGCCGGCGAGCTTCGAGACCAACGTCGCGCCGCAGTACTCCAAAGCGTTGGCCCATTAACGGGCTGGCCCGTAGAGCGGCTCGCCGCCCATAGAGTGACTCACCCGCCTAGCAGGAGACGAACTTGAACATCGTCATCGATTCCTTGTACAAGACCTTCGGCGCCACCGCCGCACTGGACAACATCAATCTGCAGTTCCAAGGCGGCGAGTTCGTCACCGTGCTCGGGGCCTCCGGCTGCGGCAAGACCACCTTGCTGCACCTGCTGGCGGGTCTGACGCAACCCACGCGGGGCAACATCTACATCGACGGCGAAGTCAAGAGCGAGCCCGGCGCCGACCGCGTCGTCGTGTTCCAGCAGTCGGGGTTGTTTCCGTGGCTCAGCGTGGAAGACAACATCGAGTTCGGGCTTTCGCTGCACAGCGTGCCCAAGGCGAAGCGCCGGCAGGCCTCGGCTGACATCCTGCGCATCATCGGCCTGGAGTCCTTCGCCCAGCACAAGCCCTACGAGTTGTCGGGGGGCATGCAGCAGCGCGTGGCCATCGCCCGCGCGCTGGTCATGAAGCCCAAGGTACTGCTGATGGACGAGCCCTTCGGCGCATTGGATGCGCAGACCCGCAGCTCCATGCAGACCTTCTTGACCTCGCTGTGGGATCAACTGCATTGCACCATCGTGTTCATCACGCACGACGTCGACGAAGCGATCTTTCTCGGCACGCGGCTGGTCGTGCTGTCGGCGCGGCCTGGGCGGGTCGCGCTCGACGTGCCGATCGAGCTCGAGCGGCCGCGCACGCCGCAAGTCGCATTCGAGCCGCATTTCCTGGAGTTGAAGAAGCGCGCGATGGGCATTCTGGCGCATTGAGCGCGCCGAGTGCATCGGCTCAAGCGTCGTTCATGTGCAGGAGCGGCGCGAGCCGGCTGGCGGCTTCCCGCATCTGCGGCACGGCCTCCAGCAAATCGTTGAGCGTCGCTCGGGCGGTCGGCGCATGCACGGCTAGCGCCGCGAGCACGCGTCCGTCGGCGGCATCCTTCACCGGCACCGCGATGGCCACCATCCCTCGCACGAATTCTTCGTTGTCGATGCCGACGCCGCGCGAGCCGAGGCGGTCGAGTTCGGCAGCGAGCGACTGCTTGTCGGTCAGCGTCCGGTAGGTCATCTTCGTGAGCGTGAGCCGCGCGAGCATCGCGTTGCGCTCGAGCGCCGTCATTTGCGACAGGAACAGCTTGCCGCTCGCCGTGCAATGCAGCGGCACGCGCATGCCGGGCCGCATCTCGAGCCGCAGCGGCTCGGCTGTCTCCACACGCTCCACGTACAGCACCATGTCGCCGTCGAGTGCGGTGAGGTTGCAAGTCTCGCCGAGCACCTCGACGAGCGCGCGCAGCACCGAGCGGCATGCGCGCGTGAAGGTGTTGTTCGCGAGTGTCGCGAGCGCGAACTGCGCCGCGCGCGGGCCGAGCGCGATGCTGCGGTCATGGCCGCGCGAGTCCGGCATGTGCATCACGTAGCCGCGCGTCTCCAGCGATTCGATCAGCCGCAGCAGCGTGGCTTTGGGAATGTGCAGGCGCGCGGCGAGCTGCGACAGCGTGTACGGCTGTCCCGCCGACGCGAGCGCTTCGAGCACGGCGAGCGCGCGCAGCACGCGCGCCTCGTCGGCGGGCGTGGCGTCGGGCGCGGCTTCAGGCTGCTTCGGAACGGTGGCGCGCATGGGTCTCCTTGGTCGGTTTCGCCGTGCGTCCCAGGATAGCTAAAAATGAAACAAATTGGACTGTTTTTGCATGGCATGGCCCGGCGCGAAAACCAAGCGGGCCGATCTCGCTGGTCCAAGCGAATCCGGGCCACTGGTCCTACCTGCCGAAAATTTGCCTTCCTACACTTTCTTCAACGGGTCGCTGCAACGAAGCTTATGTGCGGGATCGACCTGAAGAGAACAATCAGGAGGAAGGCATGGGATCCACCAGTTCAATGGAGCGAGTCGCGGGCGGCTTCATCTCAGGCGCGCCGGCGGATACGCGTTACGACCCGACCTACGACCCGCTCGTATCGCCGGGACCGGGGCACGGCAAGGACTATGCGCCGACCTACTGGGTCGCGACCGCGGGCAGTCCGCCGCCCGACGACGGTCCGGTCACGAAGGACATCGACGTCGACGTCGCGATCATCGGCGGCGGGTACACGGGCCTCGCAACCGCGCTTTGCCTCGCACGCGAGCATGGCATCAAGGCCGTCGTGCTCGAGGCCAACCGCACGAGCTGGGGCTGCAGCAGCCGCAACGGCGGGCAGGGGCAGAACGCGTCGGGACGTCTGTCGCGCTCGCAGTGGATCGAGCGCTGGGGCAAGGGCGTCGCGCTCAAGATGCACGAGGAGATCCTCGAAGGCTTTCAGCACTTCAAGGCGTTCGTGTCCGAGATCGATTGCGATCCGCAGCCGGGCGGCCACTTCCTGATCGCGCATCGCGCGCGAATCATGGAAAAGCTCGCGGCCGAAGCGAAAGTCTGGAAGGACGTGTTCGGCTATCCGTCCGAGCTGCTGAGCGCGCAGACGTTTCGCCGCGAATTCGTCGACGATCGCGAGTCGGCCGGCGCGCTGCACGAGCCGGAAGGCATCGGCATTCATGCATTGAAGCTCGCGTTCGGCTATCTGCGCTTGGCGCGCGAAGCCGGTGCGCGCGTGCATACGAGCAGCCCCGTGATCGGCTGGGAAACGATCAACGGCGTGCATCACTTGCGCACGCCGGGCGGGATCGTTCGTGCGCGCGCGGTCGGCATCGCGACGGGCGCCTACACCGCGCAAGGGTTGCATCCCTCGCTGCGCAGCAAGGTGATGCCGATCCTGTCGAATTCGATGGTCACGCGGCCGTTGACCGATCAGGAGATCGAAGCGTGCAACTTCCGCACGACGCAGGTGCTGACCGACACGCGCACGCTGCGCTTCTACTACCGCTTCCTGCCGGACAAGCGTCTGCAGATCGGCAGCCGCAGCGCGATCACGGGCGCTGACGCGCCGAACCCGCGCCACCTCGATCTGCTCAAGGAAGGGATGGCTCGCAAGTTTCCGGCGCTCTCCGGCATTCAGATCGACTTTTCGTGGTGGGGTTGGGTCGATGTGAGCCACGACATGATGCCGCGCGTCTGCCAGCCCGATCCGAGGCAGGCTGTGTTCTACGCGCTCGGCTACGGCGGCAACGGCGTGTCGTATTCGCAGCAGGCGGGCCGCCGGATGGCCGAGCGGATCGCCGGCAAGGGCGCGCATCAGACGCTGCCGATCTTCACGTCGCCACTGCCCGGTCACGTGTTCGCGCCGTTTCGCCGCCTCGGGCAGCGGATGCTCTATGTCGGCTACTTTCGGCGCGACGAGAAGCCCTGACCCTCACGCGCCGGCGGGCATAGCCGCCCGGGCCGGCGCCCCCCCTCATTACAAAAGCGATAAATCCTTGCGGCAAGGCGCGAGAGGCGCCTTTGCACGCTCCGTTCAGACGGCGCGAGTGCGAGCGCTCAGCGCACCGGGATCGCACGAGCGTCGTCCAAGACATCTGGATATGGAGAAGACATGCAACCCTCGATGGACCGAAGTGACTTGAAGTGCGGACTCAAGCAGCGGCACATGACGATGATCGCGCTCGGCGGCGTGATCGGTGCGGGGCTCTTCGTCGGCAGCGGCGTGGTGATACAGCAGACCGGCCCCGCCGCGATCCTGTCGTTCCTGATAACGGGCGGGCTCGTCGTGCTCGTGATGCGGATGCTCGGCGAGATGGCGTGCGCGATGCCCGCCGTCGGCTCGTTCTACGAATACGCGCGGCTCGCGTTCGGCAGCTGGCGCGGGCCGGGGCGGCTCGCCGGTTTCCTGACCGGTTGGATGTACTGGTATTTCTGGGTGATCGTCGTCGCGCTCGAAGCGGTGGCAGGCGCCAAGCTCGTGCAGTTCTGGCTGCCCGATGTGCCCGCGTGGATCATCAGCTTGACGCTGCTGGTCGTGCTCACGGCGACGAACCTGATCTCGGTCAGCAGCTACGGCGAGTTCGAGTTCTGGTTCTCGTCGATCAAGGTGGGCGCGATCGTCGTGTTCTTGTTCCTCGGCGGCCTCTATGTGCTCGGCCTCTGGCCTGCGTCATTGCACACCACGGCGGTGCTGCCGACGCTCCTCGGCCACGGCGGCTTCATGCCGCACGGCATCGGGCCGGTGATGAGCGGGGCGGTGGCGGCGACGGGCTTCTACTTCGGCGCGGAAATCGTGACGATCGCGGCGGCCGAGGCGCGCGAGCCCGCGAAGGCCGTTGCGAAGGCAACCAACTCGGTGATCACCCGCGTGCTCGTCTTCTATGTCGGCTCGGTTGCGCTCGTCGTCGCGCTCGTGCCGTGGAATTCGCCGCACATG
>DATGHJ010000113.1:0-10293 GCA_035308085.1 Trinickia sp.
ACATCGCGCAGAGTTCGCTTTCGGAAGGCATCCGGCTGTGAGGCGCATAGCGGCCATCGAGGATTCGTGCGCGCAAATCGTCTTTGATTTGCGCGTAAAGTGGCCGCGCAATCGGCGGCACGAGGTTTCCGTTTGGTTGGGCTGGCAGCGGCATCGATCAACTTGTCATAACAAGATGATCTGCAGTGTAGGGACCGCGGCTTGCCGGACCAACCAAGTTTTCGTGCTATCGATTTCGCGCGCGGCGCTTTAGGACTCGGCATTCTGCTGTCGCGGCCGCTCGCGAGCGTCGTCGCCGCGAAATTCGGCTGGCACAGTTTCTTCGCCGCCGATGCCGTGCTCCTCGCGCTCGTCACGCTGCTCGCGAGCAGCCGCGACTGCCGGATATCCTGCCGCAAGACAAGCCCTCGTATCTGTCGCTGTCGGCGTCGCTCGGGCGGCTGTCGCGTGCGAGCCGGTATTGCGCCGGCACGCGCTCTATCAGGCGTTGCTGATGGCGGGCTTCAACACGTTCTGGAGCAGCGTCGCCGTCGTGCTCGCGCGTGCTCCGTTACACTTCGATACCACGCATGTCGCGCTGCTCGCCGCGGCGGCGTTCTTTGTCGGCGGCGCACTCGGTGCTACGCTCGCCAGCCCCACGCTCGCGCACTGGCGATGGCTCGGCATTTGCAGCGCGACTTTCGTTTTTTCAGCGCAGCGGCAGCACTGCACGCGCTGGACGAATCACGCGCTTGATTTCTTTTTTTCAAATCGAATCCCTCTCTCAACCCGGAGGTTCAACATGCAATCCAGCCGCGCAAGCATTCGCTACCAAACCGTGCAGATCGACGGGCTCGACATCTTCTACCGCGAAGCCGGACCGCGCGACGCACCGGTCATTCTGCTGCTCCACGGTTTTCCGTCTTCATCGCGGATGTACGAAACGCTGCTGCCGCTGCTCGCGGACCGCTATCGCCTGATCGCGCCGGACTATCCCGGCTTTGGTCACAGCAGCGCGCCAGCGCCGAGCGAATTCCGCTATACGTTCGATCAGCTCGCACATGTCATCGAGCGATTCACCGACAAGCTGGCGCTCACGCGCTACGCGCTCTTCGTGCAGGACTATGGCGGCCCGGTCGGCTTCCGGCTCGCGCAGGCGCATCCCGAGCGGGTGTTGGCGTTGATCGTACAGAACGCGGTCGCGCACATCGAAGGGCTCGGGCCGCTATGGGAGCCGCGCAAGGCATTCTGGAGAGATCGCGCCGCGCACGAAGAGAAGGTGCGCGCCAACTTTCTGTCGTTCGAAGCGACCCGTTTGCGCCACGTTGGTACGAGTCCGCATCCGGAACGCTACGACCCCGACACATGGACTGACGAGTTCGCGTTCCTGTCGCGGCCTGGTCAAGTCGACATTCAACTCGAGCTGTTCTACGACTACCGGACCAATGTCGAAAGCTATCCGCAGTGGCAGCGCTACTTGCGCGAGCATCGGCCGCCGACGCTCGTGCTATGGGGCAAGCACGATGCGTCGTTCATGGTCGACGCCGCGACTGCGTATCAACGCGATCTGCCCGATGCCGAGGTGCATCTGCTCGACGCTAGCCACTTCGCGCTCGACGAAGCGAGCGACGAGATTGCAGCGCACATGGTGCGGTTTTTATCGGCGCTTGCGCCCGGGCACTGAAACGCCATTCGCTGGATCGATGCTCGGCGAGCGGCTCGCCGAGCGTGGTGCGTCAGCGCAACAGCGCCAGCAATTGCTTCGCGCCCGCCGCCGACGAAGCCGGATTCTGTCCCGTCACCAAGAGGCCGTCGGTGATCGCAAAACTTTGCCAATCGTCCCCTCTCTCGAAGATGCCGCCGAGGCGCTTGAGCTCATCCTCCACAAGAAACGGCACGACGTTCGTCAACTGCACGGCCTCTTCTTCCGTATTCGTGAAGCCTGTGACACGCCGGTGCCTGACAATCGGCTGGCCGCCGATAACGGCGTGGCGTAAAACGCAGGGTCCATGGCAGACCGCGCCTATCGGCTTCTTGGTTTTGTGGAAGGCTTCGATCAAAGCGATCGAGTGTTTGTCTTCGGCCAAGTCCCACATCGGACCATGGCCCCCTGGGTAGAAGATGGCGTCATAGTCGCTCGCCTTCACGTCAGCAAGCGCGACCGTATTTGCCAGGGCTTTCTGAGCAGCGGGGTCCGACTTGAACCGCTTTGTCATGCCCGTCTCGCCCTCGGGCGTGTCGCTCTTGGGATCGACCGGAGGCTGACCGCCCTTCGGAGAAGCAATCGTGACATGCGCGCCCGCATCGAGGAACGTGAAGTAAGGGGCGGCGAACTCTTCGAGCCAGAACCCCGTTTTCTTGCCGGTATTTCCCAACTGATCGTGGGAGGTCATGACCATCAGGATCTTCATTGTCGTGCTCCATCGCTATGCCAACTTTTTCAGCATAGGATGATTTGGCCTCGCCGGAGCGGCTTTTTCAGTGAACGGTTCACCCCATTCGGCAAGCGCATTTCGCGCACCGCTATAATCGCGCTCGAACATGGCTAGGGAAAATTGACTCATGAATAAGATCACCGCCTGTGCGCTTGTTGCACTTTTACTCGCGGCTTGCTCGTCCCCCGAAAAGAAAGCGAAGCAGGAACAGGAATTCATCCACAACGAAACCAGCCTTGCGCAAGCCCAGCGCAGTGCGGTGGTCGAGTGCGGCGAAGCGGCGACGTGCGACGCCGCGTGGGCGCTCACCAAGCGCTATATCGAGAAGCATTCCGACACGAAAGTGATGCGCGCGGACGCGGTCGCAATCACTACCGAAGTGCCTTCGGATTCGGGCCAGGCCTCATTCTCCGCAACGCGTGTCGCGAAAGGTGCTGGCGCGACGCTATCGCTCTTCGCGCAATGCCGTGACATGTATGGGCCCGACAACGCGAGAGGGTCGGACTATGACAAGTGCGCCGAGAAGATCCTGCAGACTCAGAACGGCTATGTGCCGTTCCTCAAGGGACACCCGTCGGGTCAATAAGGTCGGGGCAATCCGTGCCAAATACCCGCAACGATTTGCATAGACACCCCGGTGCAACCGTAGGTGTTTGCGCGTAAGCCATATACTCGCGGCCTCGCTAGTCGCTGCCTTCTTTCATCTGCTTCAGATGCTTGTAGACGGTGGCACGCCCCATCCCGAGCACGTTGGCGACATAGTTCGCCGAGCTCTTGCCGCGAAACGCGCCCTCGGCGTAGAGCGCTTCGACCAGCTCGCGCCGATGCTCGCGCGTGAGACCGTTGAGGCCGATCTGCCGCTCGCGCAGCCAGTTGTGCAGAAACGTGTTGATGCGGTCCTGCCAGTCGTCGCGGAACAGTTCTTCGGGCGGCGCGATGATGCCCGCGCCCTTGATGAAGAGATCGAGTGTCGAGCGCACTTCGTCGAACACCGCGATGTTGAAGTTAATGCACATCATGCCGGCAGGCACCCCGCGATCGTCAAACAAGACGTTGCTCACGCAACGCATGCGCCTGCCGTCCCAGTTGAGCTTTTCGTACGGACCGATCACGCGTTCGCGCGCCGAATGATCGATTTCCTCGAGCGCGGAATCGTCGCCGACTTCGCGCTTCGACAGATTGTTCGCAAGGTACAGCACCGTCTGGTCGTGCAGGTCGTGGATCACCACCTCCGCATAGGGGAAGAACAGCGTGGCAATGCCGTCCGCGATCGGCGCATAGCGGGTCAGCAGCAGGTCTTTGACGGGCGAGACTTTTTTCTTGCGCATCGGAAATAACGTGTCTTCGGTGAGCGGATACGGGAGAGCCGGCCGTAATACTACCGCGTCAAATAGCGGAACAGCTCGTAGGCGATCGCGACATCCTCGAGGCCCTGGCCGATCGAGCGGAACAACGCGTGCCGCTGGTACGCAGGCTTTTCGCACTTGCCCGTGACGAGATCCGGCAAGTCGCCCGCGATCAGCTCCGCACTCCAGCCGTGATGCTCCGCCGCCAGCTTCATCTCGCCTGCGCTAAGCGGCGCCGTGCGCTTGTAATCGCAATACACGTCCATCCCGGGCAGCCATGCGGGCGGAATCTCATGCGCGTTCGCGGCGTTCGTGCTGATCGACGTGACGAGCGCCGGATGCGTGAGCATGCCGTCGGCCAGCACCGGCGAGCCCGAGGACGTACACAGCATCACGACGTCGGCATCGCGCACGCAGTCTTCGATGCTCTCGGTCGCCACCGCACGCGCATCGAGTCTGGACAGCGCCGCCTGTTTTTTCGCGTCCTGCGCGAGCCCCGGGGAAAACACGCGAATCGACTCCCACGCTCGCAACGGCGCAACGTGCCGCAGATGCGCGAGACCCGCCGCGCCGGCGCCCACCACCGCCAGCCGGCGCGCGTCCGCGCGTGCGAGATATTCGACTGCCAGCGCCGTCGTTCCGGCCGTGCGCTCGAGCGTGAGCAAGCCCGCATCGCACCACATCAGCGGCTCACCCGTGTCCATCGACATCAGCGCCGTCCACGCCGTCACGATCGGCCGCCCGCCCGTCACGATATACGGCGAGAGTTTCGCGCCGAAGACTTTCGCGTCGGCGATGGCGCCCGCGTAGGTGATGAAATCGCCCGCGCCCGCAGGGAACAAGGTCAGCGCTTGCGGCGGCTGCACGGCGTTGCCGCTGCCGAGCGCGCGAAACATTTGCATCAGCGCGCGGCGCACGTCCAGCGCGGGAAGCGCGCTGCGCACGGTCTCTTCGTTGACTAGCAGCGGGGCAGCTTTGACGGTCGCGGATGCGTTCATGCGATTCTCTCCAGATGCATTGAATGTGGACTTTCGGTCCATATTAGACTTTTATAGACTACACCGAAAAGCCATGGATGGCGATCTTCCTGCACCCGTCTTTTGCTCCGTGGCTAATGCAAAGGATATGGCGTGCTGGTTCGCTGTTCCGTCTTGCGTAGCGCCGATGCCGTCTTTTTTGATCAAACGTTGCCCAGGATTATCGTATCCCCTATAGTCCATCGTAGACATTTCGTCTATATTCCAGCTACGCCACATCCCTACCCAAGACAGGACCCGCCATGAACCTGAAGCTCACTTTCTGCATCGCTGCCGCGTTCGCCGGCATCGCCGGCGCCGCCCACGCCCAGTCGTCCGATACGCTGCGCTTCGGCATCGAAGCCTCATACCCTCCGTTTGAAAGCAAGTCGCCGTCGGGCCAGTTGCAAGGCTTCGACATCGACATCGGCAACGCGGTCTGCAATAAGCTGAAAATGAAGTGCGTGTGGGTCGAAAACGCGTTCGACGGATTGATTCCCGCGCTGCAGGCCCGCAAGTTCGACGTCATCAACTCGGCGATGAACATCACCGCCAAGCGCAAAGAGAGCATCACGTTCACGCCGGCCATCTACGTCGTGCCGATCGTGATGATCGCCAAGCGCGGCTCGCCGCTCATGCCGGATACGAAGAGCTTGCAAGGCAAGCGCGTCGGCGTGCTGCAGGGTTCGTCGCAAGAAGATTTCCTCAAGGCCCATTGGGCGAACGCAGGCGTGACGATCGTCTCGTATCAGGATCAGGACCAGGTGTACGCCGATCTCGTCGCCGGGCGCCTCGACGCCGCCGTGCAGGAAGCGCAGACCGCCGAGGACGGCTTCCTGAAGAAGCCCGAGGGCCGCGATTACGTGATCGAGGGCGATCCGCTGAAGGACCCGGCCACGCTCGGCGAAGGCACGGGCTTCGGCATGCGCCACGGCGACAAGGCGCTCCAGGCGAAGGTCGACGGCGCGCTCGATGCGCTCAAGAAAGACGGTACGCTCTCGGCGCTCTCGCAGAAGTACTTCCAGCGTGACATCATCGCGAAGTAAGCAGTGATCTCACCGCATTCGCCGAAGCGTCGGCCGGTCAGAACAGGTTGAAGGAGCCTATGGATTTCGACGTCATCGTGTTGGGCGCGGGCATTGTCGGCGTATCGTCCGCGCTGCATCTGCACGACCGCGGGCGGCGCGTCGCGCTCGTCGACCGGCGCGGTCCCGGCGAGGAAACCAGCTTCGGCAATGCCGGTCTGATCGAGCGCTCGTCGGTCGTGCCGTATGCGTTCCCGCGCAAGCTCGGCACGCTGCTGCGCTATGCACGCAATCACTCGACCGATCTCTACTGGGACTACAAGGCGCTGCCCTCGTTTGCGACGTGGCTCGTGCGCTTCTGGTGGGAGTCGTCGCCCGACCGGCTCGCCGGCGCCGCGCGCGACATGCTGCCGTTGATCCGCCAAAGCGTGATCGAACACGATGCACTGATCGCGCGTGCGGGTATCGGCGAACTCGTACGCGACAGCGGCTGGATCGAAGCGTTTCGCTCACGCGAGGCGTTCGAAAGCGAAGCACCGGTATTGGAGGCCGTCGCGCGCGAGCATGGCCTGAGAATGGTGCCGCTCGACGCGGCCGCGCTGCGCGCGAAAGAGCCCGCGATCGGCGAAGGCTTCTACGGCGGGCTGCACTGGGAAGACCCGAAGAGCGTGCAGAACCCCGGCGCGTTGACGCAAGGCTATGCGCGCCTCTTCGTCGCCGAGGGCGGCACGCTGCTCAGAGGCGATGCGACGTCGCTGCGCGAGGGCGACAAGGCCTGGACGGTCGACACGAACGAAGGACGCATCAGCGCGAAAGAGATCGTCGTGGCGCTCGGCCCATGGTCGGACACCGTGTTCGCTCCGCTCGGCTACCGCATTCCGCTGCGCGCGAAGCGCGGGTATCACATGCACTATCAGCCGGCACGGGCGATGCTGTCGCTGCCGGTCGTCGATATCGAACAAGGTTACGTGGTGGCCCCGATGCAAGGGGACCGGCTGCGTCTCACTACCGGCGTCGAAATCGCCAAGCGTGACGCGCCGCCGACCGGCATTCAGCTCGAACGTGCCGAGCGGCTCGCCAAACCGCTGTTCGGGCTTGGCGAGCGTATCGATCCTGAGCCATGGCTCGGCAGGCGGCCGTGTACGCCTGACATGCGGCCAATCATTGGTCCGGCGCCGCGGCATCGGGGTCTATGGTTCGCGTTCGGCCACAATCATCATGGTTTGACGCTTGGGCCTGTGACGGGGCGCTTGCTCGCGGAGATGATGACTGGCGAAACGCCGTTTACCGACGCGCGCCCGTATCGGCCTGCCAGGTTTGCGTAGCGAAGACTGCGCGGCGCATCCTCGGCCACCCCGCACGCGCGCAACCGATGTTGCAGCGCCGTAATCACCTGCCCGTCCGGGTCCTGATCGATCGCGACGCAAAGCTTTCGCCTTCATTTCAGTGCTTCGTGACGCGGCGCACCGACCTCGCCGTGTTTTTCCGCGACGCTATGAGCTTGACGAAAAAACGTCGATCCTTTCGTTGAAACGGCCGCCTGCCGGACCTACGCTGCACATACAGGAAATCGATAATCTCAGGACACAGGGGCGATGAGCACACGACACGGCGCCGCGGCACCCGGAGGTACGGCTCGCACAGGCGACCGGGCGCCATCCGCAGGCATCGAAGGCGGCGAAGCAGTCTGGTTCCGCCCGGCCATTCCCCGTCAAACGCTCAAGCAGTTGATGAAGCGCAGCGACGCCGAAAGCCTCAAGAACTTCGGCCTGTGGCTCGCGCTGCTCGCCGCCTCGGGCGCGGCAGCCGCCTATGGCTGGGGCACGCGGTGGGCAATTCCGGCGCTCTTCGTCTACGGCACGATCTATTGTTCGAGCGACGCGCGCTGGCACGAACTCGGCCACGGCACGCCGTTCAAGACGCCCTGGCTCAACCGGGTCTTCTACCAACTGTGCTCGTTCATGACGATCCGCGAAGCGACGCTGTGGCGCTGGAGCCATGCGCGCCATCACACGCATACCATCATCAGCGGCCGCGATCCGGAGATTCAAGTCGAGCGCCCGCCGCGCCTTCACGAAATCGCGCTCGACTTCTTCTATCTCGTGGGCGGCACCAAGGAAATCATCAAGATCGTCCGTCACGCATGCGGCTCGATCGCGCCGGAGATCGCCGATTTCGTGCCCGCGAGTGAGCGCCGCAAGCTGGTCTGGACGAGCCGCGCGTATCTCGTCATCGTCGTCGCGCTGATCGCGTGGTGCGTGTCGATCCACAGTATCCTGCCGCTCCTGTTCGTCTGGACGCCGCGCTTCTACTGCGGCTGGTTCCATCAAACGCTTGGGCTGACGCAGCATGCGGGCCTCGCGATGAACGTGACCGACCACCGTCTCAATACGCGCACCGTCTATATCAATCCGGTGTTCCGCTTTCTCTACATGAACATGAACTACCACCTCGAGCATCACATGCTGCCGATGGTGCCGTACTACGCGCTGCCGCGCCTGCATGAAGCGATCCGCTCGCAGACACCGCCGCCGTATCCGAACCTGTGGTCCGCGTACCGCGAGATGGTGCCTGCGCTCATCAAGCAGACCCGCGACAGTTCGCATTTCATCCGCCGCCAAGTCGAAGAAGGCGACCCGCTGCGCCCGGCCGCGTGAAGCCGTGAAGCAATGGGCAGCAACGGTCTAGGAGACAGGACATGACTGACCGACGTGAATGGGTCGTCGCGTGCAGCACGGACGACATCGAGGAAGAAGACGTGATCCGCTTCGACCACGGCAGCGCGACCTTCGCCGTCTATCGCATCGGCGGCAACTTCCACGCGACCGACGGCTGGTGTACGCACGAACAAGCGCATCTCGCCGACGGGTTCGTGCTCGGCAACGTGATCGAATGTCCGCGTCATCAGGGGCGTTTCGATATTGCGACCGGCAAGCCGCTGTGCGCGCCCGTTTGCGAGCGGCTGCAGACCTATCCGGTACGCGTCGAGGGCGGCTCGGTGCTGATCGGCATTCCGGCTGAGGGATCGCGATGACGCCGACGTGTGCTGGCAAAACACTGTCAGGATGCCCGTCGCGATCCGCTGCTCGTCGATCCAGCGCCGCAATGGCGAAGTAATTTCGACGAGCCCTTGCCCGTGCGTGTCCACATTGAGATGACGAATGGCCTGTCTCACGGACGTTCTCCCTTAGTCGTGAGGCTGGGGCAACTGACCCAGCTTCGGCAGCCTCATTGGCGCCGTGAACGCGATTGTTCGCTTGGCAGTAAGCTTAACCTCCACGCGTCGGCCTGGAGAGTCGAAGATGAGCGAGCGCCTCGAACACGCACGAACGGACGTATTGAACATCGCCTATGAAATCGCCGGGCCTGACAACGGCCCGCCCGTCATGTTGTTGCACGGCTGGCCGGACGCGGCGCGTGCGTGGAGTCCCGTCGCGGCCCGGCTGAACCAAGCCGGTTTCAAGACCATCACGCCAAGCCTGCGCGGCAGCGGGCAGACGTCGTTCCTGTCGCCCGATGCGGTGCGCGACGGCTCGGGCGTCGCGCTCGCACAAGATGCGCTCGAATTGGCCGATACGCTCGGCCTCGCTCAATTCCAAGTAGTCGGCCACGATTGGGGCGCACGCGCGGCTTACACGATGGCCGCGCTGTTCCCCGATCGCGTTCGGCGCATCGCCGCGATCGCGCTGGCGTTTCAACCGAAGGGCGCTTTCGTTCTGCCCGATTTCTCGCAGGCGCGGCGTTTCTGGTATCAGTGGTTCATGTCGCTCGACGGCGGCCCGGATGCGGTGCGCCGCGACCCCAAAGGCTTCGCGCGGATTCAGTGGGACACGTGGTCGCCAGCCGGATGGTTCGACGAGGACGAATTCGCTCGCACCGCCGCTAGCTTCGACAATCCCGACTGGGTGGCGATCACGCTGAACGGCTATCGGCGCAGATGGCGCCAAGACGAGCCGTCCGATCCGCGTTACGACGCGCTGCACGCGAAACTGCGCACAATCGACAAGGTCCACGTCCCCACGCTGATGATTCAAGGCGCCTCGGATCTATGCGACGAGCCGGCAACGTCGGAAGGCCAGGACCGTTATTTCGACGCGGGGTATCGGCGCATCGTCATCGACGGCGTCGGGCATTTCCCGCTAAGGGAGGCGCCGGGCGCGGTGGCCGACGCCGTCATCGAGCATCTTTGGAAGCCCTGAATCGAACGAGCGCGCCTGCCGGTCAAATATCGAAGTACAAGTAAAACTCCCATGGATGCGGGCGCAACTTGATCGGATCGATTTCGCGTTTGCGCTTGTAGTCGATCCAGGTCTCGACGATGTCTTCGGTGAAGACATCGCCCTTTCGCAAGAACGCATTATCGGCTTCGAGCGCGGCAAGCGACGCTTCAAGCGAGCCGGGAACCTGACGAATGCTTTTCGCTTCCTCCGGCGGCAGGTCGTAGATGTTCCGGTCTAGCGGAGGCCCTGGGTCGATCTTGTTTTCGATGCCG
>DATGHJ010000114.1:0-5233 GCA_035308085.1 Trinickia sp.
CTTGCTCGTACTTCGCGATTTCGTTCGTGTTGATGTCGCCGACGAGCCACATGTTCGCGTAGCCGCCGTTGTTGCCGCCGTCCATCAGCGCGATCCATTCGTCGATAGTCGAAGCGCGCTGGCACGCGCGGCGCGCGCGGATGTATTCGGGCACCTTTTGGATGTCGTAGCCGGCGTAGCCGACGATCGTCGTTTCGGCGACGACTAAGCCGCCCGCGGTGACCCAGAAGTCGGTCATGCTCGCGATCCAGCCCGGGCAGCTTTGCATCACCATCCGATGGCCGTCGTCCGGCTCGATATCGAGGATGGTGTTCATATACTGACCGTTCCAAAACTCGGTGAAGCTCTCGTGTCCGAGCACGATGCGGCCGTCGGTGGTGGACGATCCCGTCGCGATGAAGGCGCTGCAGTGGCTCTTCGCCTGTGAGCCCGCGCTGACGGGCGCCGACGCGTAGCGCTGCGCGACGGTTGGCCACCAGTAGCCGGTCAGTTCCTCATAGGCGTTCCACCCGATGATGTCGGCCAGCGACGACGGCGCGCCCGCTTTCGTGAGGCCGGCCGCGATGCCGCGCATTTCCTCGAGCAGATCGGGCGCGACGCGCTCGATGATCGGGCCATGGTATTTAGCGGCGGCTTCGACGAAGAACGAGTAGTCCATGCCGATTGTCTGCAGCGTCATCGCTTTGTAGACGCGCAGCGCCTCGGCGTATTCGCGCGCCGCGAGAAAGCCATGCTGGAAACCGCGCTCGAACGGCGCGCCGCGCGTTTTCAAGTGAACCCAGCCGTTGATGTCGTGGCGGCTCGCTTTGGCGAGCCAGGCGCGCTCCTGCTCGGTCAGGTTTTCGGTGCCTGCATTTTCGGCTTCCGGTGCTGTGTTGGGCATGCGACCCTCCTCACATCTCTTGTTCGACTTGCTGCGTTCGCATTCGCTATATAGATAGTAGGTAGAAAAGGCGGAACGAACACGCACGATCGGGAACAACCCGGCCTGTCATCTCTAGCAGGTTTTGCTGTGGCGCAATAAGTGCTGGAATGGCTGCCATACAGGACGATTAACGCTTTTCCATCGGATCGCCTCGATCTCATTGTCTCCTATAGTTGCAATCGAACACTCGCGCTCGCCGAAACCGGCCGCGCACCATTTCGTCCAGAGGCGATTTCTCTGAAGCCAGTTGCATTGCCGCAGCCATTCGTCGCTTAAACAGACGGACTACCGTCGACCGGGGGAAACTATGAGTCGCCTCGTTTTGGGCGCGTTGTTTTTTGCGCTCGCGAATACGGTGCAGGCGCAAAGCAGCGTGCAGCTCTACGGCATAGTCGACGACGCGCTGACTTACGTGAGCAACGAAGGCGGCAGCCACGCATGGGCGCAATTCAGCGGCGTCGGGCAGTCGGATCGCTGGGGTTTGCGCGGTGTGGAAGATCTTGGCAGCGGGTATCGCGCGATATTCCGGCTCGAAAACGGTTTTGCGCTCAATAACGGTCAATTGGCTCAAGGGGGATTGGAGTGGGGCCGGCAAGCGTTCGTCGGCTTGGAGAGCGACCGTTTCGGCAGCCTCACGCTGGGCCGCCAATACGACTTCATGACGCCCTACCTGAGCGAGTTTTCGGCGGGGACGGTCACGCCTTCGGTCTTTGCGTTTCACATAGGCGATCTCGACCGCCTGGGAGGCGAACGGATCAATAACGCAGTCAAGTACCAGACGCCGGAGTTCTATGGCTTGCGGCTCGGCGCGCTGTATTCGTTCGGCGGGCAAGCCGGGGACTTCTCTGCCGACAGCGCGAACGCATTCGGCCTGCAGTACGCGCTCGGTCATTTGCATCTCGCGGCGGCCTACGTGGCGATGCACAACTACGTGCAGACGTTCGGCATCGGCACTTCGGTGCTCGGCGAATCGCTGCAAGGCACGGGTCAGCTCGGCTTACTGGCGAAGCCGGCGACATTCGACAAAGTCACCGTGGCGGGATTCGGCGCCGGATATCAGCTGGGGCCGGTTTATTTTCATGGATTATTTACGTTAGTCGATTTACAGCAGCACGGGGAATCCGACGTGCTGCGCACGGCGGAAGGCGGCGCGAAATATTACGTGACATATGCATGGTCGCTGGCGGCCAGTTATGCGTATTCCAAGCTCGGGGAAATCCATTGGAATCAGGTGGCGATCGGTACCGATTACGCATTTTCAAAGCGCACCGATGTCTATTTGAATGCGGTGTATTTACACGCAAGCAGCGGGACGCACGCTGAATTATTCCTGTTGCCGGCGTCGAGCACCAACACCCAGACTGTCGTTTCACTCGGGCTGCGTCATCTGTTCTAGCCGTTCTTGGAGGGCCGAAACCGTAGCCTTTGGAATTAGCTGTTTACACGAAACAAAGGGTAAAAACGGCCTTTTTCGAGCGATTGAAAAGAACGCTCGTATTATTTGCTATGCAGAGATCTCAGGATCCGCGCCAATTCATCGACTTGCGGGGTTTTTGTTAGGGAATTCGCCTGATTGAATCTGGTCGATCGTCGATACCATACTAAAGAGATCAACCCGATTAACAAATTCCCTTCCTGAAACCCGGGACCGTGAGAGGCCACGCTGCACATTTTCGGTTCACTTTAGCGAAATAGTTTTACTTTAAACCGCCGAAGCCACCGGCTAAACCACGCACTTCGTCTTTTCTGTAAGCGATATAAGTTCGGCATTTGCGATTTAGTGCGTGTATTACGCGCTGAATCGGGGCATGCATTGACGGCGCGCACCAGCATGAGCGCGAGAAAGGGACCCGGCTCGGGGGAGGTATGCGCAAAACACTCGGACTCATGCGCCGGCTGATACGAAACCGGTGCTCTACCGGTCTTGCCTTCGGTGTGCTCATGCTGGGCATGGGCGCGACGGTGACGATGTATCTGGTCAGCTCCGAATTGGTCTATCGCGAATCGAGGCTGCGCTTCGATAACGATACGAGCGATGCCGAGCAGAAGATCGCCATGCGCGTGCGGCTCTATTCCGATGTGCTCGTGACGATGCAGGCGCTGTTCGGCGCGAAGGACGAAGTCGCGCGCGTCGAGTTTCGCGACTTTGTCGACGGCCTCGATTTGCCGGGCCGCTATCCGGGTTTTCAGACCTTGAACTACGCGCCTTATGTGCGCAGCGAGGACATTGCCGCGTTCGTCGCGCGTCAGAAGCGCGACCCGGTTTTGCGGCAGGCCGGAATCGATTTCTCCATTCGCCCGCCGGGTGCGCGCGCCGGGTATTACGTGTTGAGCTACGTCGAGCCGCTTGCGCGGAATCTGCGGTCGCTCGGCATCGACATGGGTGCGGACGCGCGCCGGCTCGCCGCGCTCGAGCGCTCGCGCGACAACAATGAAGCGATCAGCAGCGGGCGGCTGATCTTCGTCGACGGCGGCGGGCAAGAAGTGGGCCTCGCGGTGCGCATGCCGGTGTATCGCCGCGGCTTGCCGCTCGCGACCATTGAAGAGCGGCGCCGCGCGTATATAGGCTCGGTCGGCGCGGGCATTCGCGTGAGCGATCTGCTGGCCGGCCTGCTAGGCGAAGAAACGCAACGCCTGATTCAATTCCGCATCTACGATGCGGGCTCGTTCCGCGTGCCCGCGGTGCCGCCCACGCCCTCGACGCTGCTGTACGACAGCGTCGAGGGCGTCTCGACGGCGACGAGCGCGCATCGGAGCGCCGCAGGTGCGAGCGGCATCGCCCGGCTTTCGCCTGCCCGCGCGAAGTCGGCCGATGCGGTCTCGGCGATCGATCGCGACAACCCGCGTCTCGAGCGCCGCGTCGTGCAGTCGTTCGGCGGACGTCGCTGGCTGATCGTGTTCGATGCGGACCCGATGGCCTTGAGCGGTCCGCAGCGCTACCTGCCCGGGCTCGCGTTCCTCGTGGGCGCGATCATCACAATGCTGCTCTCGGGGCTCGCGTATGCGCTCTCGACTTCGCGCGTGCGTGCGGTGAAGCTCGCGAATCAGATCACGCACACGCTGCGCGAAAGCGAAATGGCGCGCGCCGAAGCGCAGCGCATTGCGCATCTGGGCGACTGGCGCGTCGACCTCGATCGCCGCGTGATCCATCTTTCGAACGAGATGGCGCGCCTCATCGGCTGGCGCCGCGGCAAGCCGACACTGACGGCGCTGATGCGCGCAATCGAGCCGGCGGACCGGCTCGCGCTGATCGAGCGTGTGAAGCACACGTTGCAAAGCCGCGCCGCATTCGAATTCGAGTGCCGCTATCGCTCCAAGCGCGGCCGGCGCGGATGGCTGCGCATGATCGGCTACGCGTACGGCTCGAACGATCAGCGCATGCTGCGCGGCACCGCGCTGGAAATCACGAAGCAGAAATCGGCGGAAAGGGTGCGCGAACTCGAGCACGCGATCACGCTGCAACTCGCGACGGCGACGAACGAAGTCGAAGTCTTCCAGCAGGTGATCGCTTCGCTCGCGCAGGGGATGGGCTGGGAAGCCGGCGCTTTCTGGCCGTCGCGCGCGGGTCTCAAGCAGTCGCTGCGGCCGACGTACGTCGCGCCATCCCGCGAGCTCGAGCCGTGGCTTGCGTCGCGCTCGCCGATCGCGCCGAATAGCGACGACCTCCCCGCCGTGCCGTCGTGGTACGCGGGACAGCAGGTGGCGCAGCTCGCGCACGCGCGTTGGCTCGCCGATGCGGGCATCCTCACCGTGTTCGCGTTTCCACTTCGCACGGGATCGGTGGTGCTCGGGGTGGCGGAATTCTATTCGCGCGAACGGGGTCACGCGGAGCCGCATGCACTCGCGATGGCGCGCTCGATTGCAAGTCAGTTGAGCCACTTCCTGCAGCGCAGGCAGGCTGAGGACAATCTCCACTTCATTGCGAATCACGATGCGCTGACCGGCTTGCCCAACCGCCTGATGTTCAAGGAGCGCCTCGACGACGCACTCTCGCACGCGCGCGAAGACGGCACGACACTGCACGTGCTCTTCATCGATCTCGACCGCTTCAAGGACATCAACGATTCGCTCGGGCACAACGTCGGCGACGCGCTGCTGCGCGCGGTCGCCGACCGTCTGCTCGACGAGGTCAAGGATGCGGAAATGATCGCGCGCCTGGGGGGCGACGAGTTCACCGTGCTCGTGAAACAGCACAGCGATCACGCCAGCATCATCCGCACCGTCGATGCGATTCAGGCGGCGCTCGCGAGACCGGTGATCGTCAGCGATTTGCGGCTGCAAGTGAGCGCGAGCATTGGCATCAGCTCG
>DATGHJ010000115.1:0-2951 GCA_035308085.1 Trinickia sp.
CGCGAAAGGTGAAATCAAAGGCCCGCAGCACACCGGGACGGTGTCGTTTTCGGGCTGGATCAAGATCGCGAACAAGGACTCGCAGACAAACACGGAATTGCGAAGCGTCGACATCGTCATGCTCGATCCCTACTTGCTGACGAAGATCAGCGCCAAGACGCCCGTGGCGGGCGGCACACTCGACATGACCGTCAACGCGACGGTCCACAACGAGCAGTTGCACGCGCCGGGTGTGGTGACGCTCAATCACCTGCGGCTCGCCGAGACCAGCGATCCGCTCGACACCTTCCTGTCGCTGCCGACCAAAGCCGCCGTCGCGGCGCTAAAAACGCACGGCGACAAGATCACGCTGCACTTCGAACTCGACGGCAATCTGCGCGATCCGAAGTTCTCGCTCAACGAGAGCTTCGCGACGAAGATCAGCTCCGGCTTTGCCGATGCGCTCGGCGTGAGCGTCAAGGGCGTGGCGAAGGGTGTCGGGGAAACGGTGAAGGGATTGAGCGGCGCATTGCGCAACCTGATCGGGCAGTGAGCAGCCGGCGCGGCAAGCCCGCGCCCGGTTAGACGCCAGGCCGCTTCAAACCTCAGACCGGCAAGCCCAGCTTGCGCAGGCGCGCTTCGGTCGCCGCCGCACTCGTGTGATGCACGCCGTGCCAGCCAAGCGCCGTCGCGGCATCGGCGTTCTTGCGGTTGTCGTCGATGAAGACGATTTCGTGCGGCTCGATGCCGGGCAAATGCGGTTCGATGCGACTCGCCATCTCGTGGAAGATGGCCGGGTCCGGCTTGACCAGTTTCACGCGGCCGGAGACGACGATGTCCTTGAAGCGCCGCAGAATCGGAAAGTTCTCCCAGGCATACGGGAACGTCTCCGCCGACCAGTTCGTCAGCCCGAAGAGCGGCACGCCGGCCGCGTCGAGCTTCTCGACCGTCGCTGCGCCGTCCTCCAGCACGCCGCCGATCATCTCCTGCCAGCGCTCGTAGAACGCGCGGATCAGCGCTTCGTGCTCGGGAAACTTCGCGACCAGTTCCGCAGTGCCTTCCGCGATCGGCTGGCCGCCGTCCTGCCGCACGACCCAATCCATCGCGCAGACGTGTGTGAGAAACCAGCGGCGCTCGGCTTCGTCGGGAATCAGCTGGCGATAGACGTACTCCGGGCTCCAGTCGATCAGCACCCCGCCGAAATCGAAGACGACCGCTTTGATGGTCATGCGAACTCCGCTCTCAGCACATTGGCGAGCAGGGCTTGCTGCATGTCGATGACGATCACTCCGAGGCCGGCCATATCGCGATTCCTTAGGTACGTGTTGCGTTTTTCCGTTCAGCGTTTCGATCAAATGGGCTGGGTGCGTGTTTCGAGCCACGCCCGCGCGTCGCCCGATACGTGCGGCGACACGCGCGCCCACACCGTCTCGTGATACGCGTTGAGCCACGCACGCTCGTCCTCACGCAACAGCGGCAGCTCGATGCAGCGCGTATCGATCGGACACAGCGTCAGCGTCTCGAACTTGAGGAACGAACCGAACGCGGTCTCTTGCGCGGCACAATTCAGCACGAGGTTTTCGATCCGCACGCCCCACTTGCCCGGCCGGTAAACGCCCGGCTCAACGGACGTGATCATCCCCTCTTCCATCGCCGTGAACGGCTCGGCCGGCGCGTAGTGCGAAATCACCTGCGGGCCTTCGTGGACATTCAGGAAATAGCCGACGCCATGGCCGGTGCCGTGGCCGTACTCCAATCCAGCTTCCCAGATCGGCGCACGCGCGATCGCGTCGAGCATCGGCGAGCGGACGCCGCGCGGGAAATGCGCGCGCGAGAGCGCCATCATCGCCTTGAGCACGACCGTGAAGTCGCGCCTTTGCTCAGCCGTTACGGTGCCGACCGGCACGACCCGCGTAATGTCCGTCGTGCCGCTCAGGTACTGGCCGCCGGAATCGATCAGCAACAGGCCATTGCCTTCGATCGTCGAATGCGACGCGGCGGTCGCCTTGTAGTGCGGCATCGCGCCGTTTGCGTTGAAGCCCGCGATCGTCGAAAAGCTCAGCGACACGAAGCCCGGCCGGCGGGCCCGCGCCGCCGTCAGGCGCTCGTCGATGGTGAGCTCGGTGATCGTCTCGCCCTTGGCGAGCGCGCTTTCGAACCACGCGAAAAACTCGGCGAGCGCCGCGCCGTCCTGCTCCATCGTCGCACGCACGTTTTTGGCTTCGCTCGCCGTCTTGCGCGACTTGGCGAACGTCGACGGATTGACCGCCTCGACGACTTTCACGGACGCCGGCACCGCCTGCAGCAGGCCGTACGTGATGCGGCGCGGATCGATCAGCAACGTCGAGCCGGCCGGCAATAGGGCGAGCGCGCCGGTGGCTTTCTGATACGGCTCGACGCGCACGCCGTCGCGTGCGAGCGCATCGACCGTGGCTCGCGGCACCTTGCCGTCGCCGATGAAGAGCGACGCCCCATCGAGCCCGATCAAAGCATGCGCGACGAACACCGGGTTGTAGGTCACGTCGGCGCCGCGCAGATTCATGAGCCACGCGAGGTCGTCGAGCGTCGAGACAAAATGCCATTGCGCGCCGTTTTCCTGCATCACGCGGCGCACGTGCGCGAGCTTCTCGGCGCGCGTGTCGCCGGCGTGCGGCGCGGTGTGCTCGTAGACCGCCACGTCCGGCAACGCCGGCCGGCCCGGCCAGATCGCGTCGAGCAAATCGGCATCGGTCCGCACGACGATGCCGCGCGCCGAGAGCTTATCGGTCAGCACGCGCGCCGCCGCGACACCGAGCACCGCGCCGTCGACGCCCACCGTCGCCCCAGCCGACAGGCTCTGCGCCAGCCAATCGACATACACGAGCATCGGCTGGCCGGCCCCGAGCTTCATCAATTGCACGCCGCTGCCCGCCAATTGGGCCTCGGCCTGAACCCAGTAGCGGCTATCGGTCCAGAGGCCGGCGAAATCGGCG
>DATGHJ010000116.1:0-3849 GCA_035308085.1 Trinickia sp.
ATTTCCCGTCATCTTGGCGATTACGGGCAGACCGCTTCTCACGCCGACGCGCGCGCCCGGCGCGGGCAGCGTTTGCCAGCATCTGCTATCGTCGCGTCCATGCAACCGATCCTCTCCATTTCCAATCTTTCCAAGACCTACGCGTCGGGCTTCGAAGCGCTCAAACGCGTAAACCTGGAAATCCATCGTGGCGAAATCTTCGCGCTCCTCGGTCCGAACGGCGCCGGCAAGACCACGCTGATCGGCACGGTTTGCGGCATCGTCAACGCCACGCAAGGGCGCGTCGTCGTCGCCGGTCACGACATCGTCCGCGACTACCGCAAGGCGCGCGCGATGATCGGCCTCGTGCCGCAGGAGCTTACGACCAACGCGTTCGAATCGGTCTGGGCGACGGTGTCGTTCAGCCGCGGCCTGTTCGGCAAGCCCGGCAATCCCGCGCACATCGAGAAGGTGCTGAAGGCGCTTTCGCTGTGGGACAAGAAGGACAACAAAATCATCACGCTCTCGGGCGGCATGAAGCGTCGCGTGATGATCGCGAAGGCGCTCTCACACGAGCCGGAGATCCTCTTTCTCGACGAGCCGACCGCCGGGGTCGACGTCGAGCTGCGCCGCGACATGTGGGAGCTCGTGCGCTCGCTCAAGGAAAACGGCGTGACGATCATTCTCACGACGCACTACATCGAAGAGGCCGAGGAGATGGCCGACCGCATCGGCGTGATCAGCAAGGGCGAGATCATTCTGGTGGAGGAAAAGGCGCAGCTCCTGAAGAAGCTCGGCAAGAAGCAGCTCACGCTGCAGCTCGAGCGCGCGCTCGCGAGCGTGCCGGAGACGCTGTTGGGGTACCGGCTCGATCTGTCGAAGGACGGCAGCGAATTGACCTATACCTACGACGATGCGCACGGCGAGCGTGCGGGCATCATCGGGCTCTTGAAAGATCTCGAGGACGCGCAAATCCGCTTCAAGGATTTGCAGACGAGCCAAAGCTCGCTCGAAGACATCTTCGTCGACCTCGTGCGGGAGAAAGCATGAATATTTACGCGATCCGCGCGATCTACCTGTTCGAAATGGCGCGTACCTGGCGCACGCTGATGCAAAGCATCATCTCGCCGGTCATTTCCACGTCGCTCTATTTCATCGTGTTCGGCGCGGCGATCGGCTCGCGCATCCGCGAGATCGACGGCATCAGCTACGGCGCGTTCATCGTGCCCGGGCTCGTGATGCTGTCGCTGCTGACGCAGAGCATTACGAACGCGTCGTTCGGCATCTACTTTCCGAAGTTCACCGGGACGATCTTCGAGCTGCTGTCGGCACCCGTGTCGTATCTCGAACTCGTGCTCGCGTTCGTCGGCGCCGCGGCCACCAAGTCGATCCTGCTCGGGCTCATCATCATGGCGACCGCGGCGGTGTTCGTGCCGCTGCGCATCGAGCACCCGGCCTGGATGCTGCTCTTTCTCGTGCTGACGGCGCTCACCTTCAGTCTGTTCGGCTTCATCATCGGCATTTGGGCCGACGGCTTCGAAAAGCTGCAGGTGATTCCGCTCCTGATCGTCACGCCGCTCACGTTTCTCGGCGGCAGCTTCTATTCGATCCACATCCTGCCGCCGTTCTGGCAGACCGTCGCGCTGTTCAATCCGGTCGTCTATCTGATCAGCGGCTTTCGCTGGAGCTTCTACGGCAACGCCGACGTGCACGTCGGCGTGAGCCTCGGCATGACGGTCCTGTTCCTCGCGGTGTTCATGGCGATCGTCGCGTGGATCTTCAAGACCGGGTATCGGCTGAAGAACTGACCGGAGCACGGCGCTCGACGAAGCGCGCCTTGGTTCGAAGCGCCCTCTGGAGAATGGAGAATGACGGCGCTTCTTACATTTTCATTTCATCGCGCCGCGCTCGGCTCGCGCTGCGGCCGTTTCCTGCGCGCATCCTTTGTCATTCGCACGAAACGCCCACATAATGTTCCGTCGCCCGTGGACCGCGGGCCGACGTCCAGAACGACTCCACGCGCGCATGAGACTGACGACGAAAGGGCTGCTGCTGATCGCGATTCCGACAGTGTTCGAATTGGCGCTCCTGGCCGGGCTCGTCAAGGCGCAGGCTGAGGCCGAGCAGTCCGAGGCGTGGGCGCTGCACAGCAAGGACGTGCTGCGCCAGACGAGCGCGATCCTCGAGCCGGTGCTGCTCGAGTCGGTGCGCGTGCGGGGCGCGATCATCGAAGGCGACCGCAGCTATTCGACGCCGATCTCGCTGTGGCTCGACCTCGACCGCGATATAGACCACCTGGTCGAACTCGTTGCCGATAACCCGCTGCAAGTCGAGCGCGCCGGGCAGATCCGCCAGACCGCGCAGGAATACCGTCAGTGGTCGGACCGCGCGCAGGATCTGCTCGCCACCGGGCGCCGCGCCGACGTGCTCGAACGCTTTCGAGATCAGGCGACGACCGACGTCGTCGACCGCTTCCGTACCCAGGTCGCCGCGTTCCAGGGCGCCGAGCTGCGCGTCGACGCGCAGCGCTCCGAGGAGGCCGAGGCGGCGCGCGCGCAGCAGCAGATCCTGACTGTCGCGGCCGTGGTGGGCTCGCTGATGGTCACAGCGTGCGCCGTCTTCGTGTTTACGCGCGGCGTGCGCGGGCGGCTCGCGCTCTTGTCGGATAACGCGCGGCGGCTCGCCGACAACGAGCCGTTGAGTCCCGTGCCCGCCGGCAACGACGAAATCACCCAGCTCGACGAGATGCTGCGCGAGACGAGCCGCCGTCTGCTCGAATCGGAGCGTCTGCAGGCGCGCTTTCGGAGCGATCTCGCGCGCCGCGCCGACGAGCTTGCCCAGATCAACGAGACGCTCTCGCAACAGACGCAGGAAAACGAGATGTTCATCTACAGCGTGTCGCACGATCTGCGCGCGCCGCTCGTGAACCTGCAAGGGTTTTCGAAGGAGCTCACGCATGCTTGCGACGACTTGCGCCAGGCCGTGCGCAGCTCGGCGCTCGCGAAGCACGAGCGCGAGCATGTCGAGCGCCTGATCGACGAAGACGTCGGCGAAGCGCTGCGCTTCTTGCAAAGTGCGGTGCTGCGCGCCGCGCACATCATCGATTCGCTGCTGCGGCTCTCGCGCGTCGGCCGCGTCGAGTATCGGCGCCAGGAGGTCTATGTCGGCGTGCTGGTACAGCACGTCGTCGAGGCGATGCAGGCGTCGATCCGCGGCGCGGGCGCGCAGATCGTCGTGCACGATCTGCCCGCGGTGTGGGGCGACCCGACCGCGCTCGAGCAGGTGTTCGCGAACCTGATCGGCAATGCGGTCAACTACCTGAGCCCGGAGCGGGCGGGGCGCATCGAGATCGGCACGATTCCGGCGCCGCCGGGCGTGCGCTCGCTGCGCATTTTTTACGTCAAGGACAACGGCTTGGGGATTCCCGCAGGGGCGCTGCCGCGTCTTTTCAACGCGTTCCAGCGCCTGCACGGCAACGTCGCGGCGGGCGAGGGGATCGGCCTCGCGCTCGTGCGCCGCATGGTCGAGCGCCACGGCGGGCGCGTCTGGGCCGAATCGACCGAAGGCGCTGGGACCACGTTTTACGTTTCGCTACCCGAGGCGGCCGCACCGGTTGCCGCATGAGGAATATGAATTACTCCCCCCACGCTCACACTTGTTGGCTGTCGACCGGAGTTGGCGCTTTAGCGCTTACTCCGGTCCCATGCAAAGCGTCGACCGGAGTTGGCGCTTTAGCGCTTACTCCGGTCCCATGCAACGCTCCCCCCGAGGGGGTTGCTGCCGCCCTCGGGGCGGCCCAGCGGGAGGCAACATGACACAGCACGAGAGCTCCGGCCAATCGGTCAGCATCATCCTGATCGAAGACGACGA